>DAISJI010000086.1:0-9326 GCA_036821585.1 Terriglobales bacterium | reverse complement strand
AAACGCTCCGTTCCCATTCCGGCCTCAAGTGCGCGTGGAAGGCGGTCTTCCCTTGGGCTGGATGGTACCTTTGTGATACTGTTACGCGAATTCCAGCATGTCTTCCGGGTAAATTTGGTGGCGCCTGGCGGCCCGTGCGCATACCAACTTCCCCGGCGGCACGGAACACATCGCGGAGTCCAAGATGGCACTCGGGTTTGGCTTCAACAAGGCGAAGGTGCTCGCTTCGGCGGAAAAATGTGTGCAGCAGGGCAAGCTGCAGAACGCCATCGCCGAGTACGAAAAGGTCAGCAAGGCAGACGCCAAGGACCTGACTGTCCTGAACACGATCGGCGACCTCTACGCCCGCCTGGGGCAGACCGACAAGGCGACCAGCTACTTCCGCAAGGTCGGCGACATCTACGCGGCCGATGGCTTCACCGTGAAAGCCATCGCCATGTACAAGAAGCTCACCAAGGTGAATCCCGGCGCCGTGGACGCGGTGCAGCGCCTGGCCGAGTTCTACACCCAGCAGGGCCTCTACAACGACGCCCGCCAGCAGTACGTCGCGGTGGCCGACCACTGGCTGAAGAACGGCGATCAGGGCGCGGCCGCCAACATCTTCAACAAAATGCTGGAACTGGACCCGGACAATGCCGCGGTCCAGACCAAGCTTGCCGACCTGTACATCAAGCTGGGCAAGAAACAGGACGCGAAGGAGATTTACTTCCGCGCCGCCGAATCGCTGCACATGCGCGGAGCGCTGGACGCGGCGGACGAAGCGCTGGGCAAGATTCTCGGCCTGGACCCGTCCAACTCCCGGGCGCTGATGAAGCGGGCGCAAATCTCCATGGACCAGGGCGACGGCGCCACGGCCGGGCGTTTCCTGGCCCAGATTACGGAGCTCGACAAGAATCCCGACGGGCTGGCGCTGGTCCTGCGCGGCCACATGATGACCGGCGCGACCGATGCCGCCGAGAAATCAGCGCGCATGCTCGCCACCGGGCATAAGGACTACAGCGGCGTCAGCGTATTCGCCGAGTGGCTGTTCACCAATGGGGCCTCCGACAAGGCGCTCGCGCTGCTCAAGGAATTTGCCGCCCAGGTCGGCGACGACACGCTCATCCGCATTCTCGAGCCGATATTGACGCGTGAGCGCGAGCACCCCGCGGCGCTGGAAACCCTGCTCGCCATTTACAAGGAGGCCGGCAGCAAGGCCCACGTGGTCGAATGCACGGAGTTGCTCGCCAACGCCCTGGTGCAGACGGGAGACCTGCGCGGGGGCAGGGACCTGTTCGCCGAACTGGCGAAATTGGAGCCCGAGAACCCGCAGCACGAGCAACAGTATCGACAGGTGCTGACCAAGCTGGGCGAAGACTCAGCCGTGCGTCCGCTGGCGCCGGAAGAAGCAGTGCAGGCGTTCGTGGTCGATGAGCTGGAAATGAACGCGCCGGCCGTGACCACGGATTATTCGGAGGAAGTGACCGACGCGGTCAAGGCGGCCCTTACCGACTCCGAACTCCTCGATTCCTACAATCTGCCGGAAAAGGCCCTGGCCCCGCTGGAGAAAGTCCTGCCCCAGGCGCCGCGCGATGCGCGCCTGAACGCCCGGCTGGCCTCGCTGTATGCCGCGGCCCAGCGGTTCGCCGATGCCGCCCGCTGCTGCGATATCCTGCAGGAGATCCACACCGAGCAGGGAAACACGGACCAGGCGCAGAGGTATGCCGAGCTTGCCGTCAAGTACAAGGCAAGCGCGCCGGCAGCTCCCGCCGCAGCGCCACCCAAGACCGCTCCCGCCGCTTCGATGGACATCTCGTCCGAGTGGGAAACGGCGTTCGAAGCTCCCACGGCCGAAGTTGCCGCCCCGGCGCCCGGCGCCGCACAGGAAATCATCGACGAGATCAAGTTCTACGTCTCGCAGGCGATGTGGCCGGAGGCCAGTGCCGCCGTCGCACGCTGCGAGTCGGTGGATGCCAACCATCCCGAGCTGGCAGGGTTGAAGGAGCAAATCGCCGCTGCAACCGCTGCGCCCGCACCGGCTGAGTTCGGCATCAGCGTGGAACCACCCGCCGCCGAGTTCTCGGTTGCCGTGGAGACGCCCGCTCCCGCCGCCTCGGTCCAGGAGTTTGTATTCGACAGCGCCGCGATGGGCGAACCGGCCCCAGCGGCGGAACCGCCCTTGCCGCCCGCGGATTTCTCGGTCGAAGTAACGCCGCCCGCCGCCGCCGCGCCTGCCGATAAGTTCGGCGAATTTCTATCCGATCTCGATTCGGCGCTGCCACAGGATTTCGCAGTATCTGCGCCGCCTCCTCCGGCCCCGAAGGCAGCTGCTGCGCCCAAGCCGGCGCCGCCTCCGCCTCCTTCAAGGCCAGTCGCGCCTCCTCCGCCAGTTGCGCCGCCACCTGCGCCAGTCGCGCCGCCACCGGAGCCAGTCGCCGCTGCGCCTGAGGCTCCGAAAAGCGAAGAAGAGTCGCTTCTCGACGACATGTTCCAGGAGTTCAAGGAAGACGCCGAAAAGGGTTCCACCGAAGTCGAGGACCCCGAGACGCATTACAACCTCGGCGTGGCCTTCCGTGAGATGGGCCTGATGGACGAGGCCATCGGCGAGTTGCAGAAGGTGTGCACATCCATCGAAAGGGGCACTCCCTTCCGCGACAGCATGCAGGCATTCACCTGGCTGGCGCAGTGCTTCGTGGATAAGGGCATTCCCGAAGCCAGCTTCAAATGGTACGAGAAGGCGATCAAGATGGCCAAGGATGACGAGCAGCGTATGGCGCTGCACTACGACCTGGCCGGCGCCTACGAACTCGCGGGCAACAAGCCCTCCGCCCTCCAGCATTTCATGGAGGTTTACGGCAGCAACATTGACTACCGCGACGTCGCCGAGCGTATCAAAGCACTGAGGTCGTAGAATCCACACATGGGTTCTACGCACAACCCTGGGGAGCGAGGCGGGTCCGAGGCGAACCTGCCGGTACCGGCTGACCGGGTGGTGAATATCGCGGACGGGCGGACGGCGACTCCGGACCAGGAAAAGAGCGTCACCCGGGCCACCGTTTGGCTGTACCGGATCTCGCTGGTTATCTTCGTCATCTTCTGCATCGAGCTGGGTATGCTGCTGGCGGTCCTGCCGTGGATACCATTGTGGGTCAACAACGGGCTCGTGGCCGCCCATCCGCTGCTGAAGTCCATCCTGCAGGAAAATTTCGTGCGCGGGCTGGTCACCGGCTTCGGCCTTATCGACATCTGGATCGGTATTTGGGAAGCGGTGCACTACCGCGATCCGGGGAAAACAGTTGCCAGCAGCTAGTTGTCAGTTGCCAGTTGGCGGAGCACTCTTCTCACTTCCCTCTCCAGCCTGTATCCTCATTCACTGATATGGAAATGGACGACTTACCGGAAATCACTCGCGCGCCGCTCGCCTACGAGAACAAGAAGTACCTGAACGGGCCCGAAGGCCGCATCTTGCGCATCCTCACCGAGTACTCGGAGCCGCTGTCGCGCTTCCGGCGCGAGCGCATCCAGGACACGGTTGTGTTCTTCGGATCGGCGCGCATTCACAGCCGGTCGGATGCGGAGCGCGAACTCGAGCTGCTGGAGAAGCCAGGCTCGCTTCAGCCCGCGCCACCCGAGCAACAGGAGAAGATCACGCGCGCCCGCGCCGCCGCGGAAATGGCGCGCTACTACGAAGACGCTCGCCGCATTGCCTACATGCTCACCGAGTGGTCGCTCACGCTCAGCAGCAAGCGCCAGCGCTTCGTCGTCACGACTGGCGGCGGACCGGGCATCATGGAGGCTGCCAACCGGGGAGCGCGCGAAGCCGGTGGCAAGACCATTGGCCTGAACATCAATTTGCCGTTCGAGCAGATGCCCAATCGCTACATCACCCCCGACCTCAACTTCGAATTCCACTATTTCTTCATGCGCAAGCTGTGGTTCGCTTACCTGGCGAAAGCTCTGATCGTGTTCCCGGGCGGTTTCGGCACCTGCGATGAAATGTTCGAGATCCTGACCCTGGCGCAAACCGAAAAGCTGGCGAAGAAGATCATCGTGCTGATGTACGGCAGCGAGTATTGGAACCGCGTGCTCAACCTGCAGGCCATGGCCGACGCGGGAACGATATCGCCCCTCGACATCCATCTGTTCAAGATGGTGGACTCGCCGGAAGAGGGATTCGAATTCCTGAAGGATGGCCTGACGAAGTACCACTTGGAGCGTCCGCCGCAAACGAAGGAGAAAGACGTCCCGGAGATCGCCGAAACCCGCGGCCAGCCTGCGGATGCACGCACCGACAAGATTTAGCTACCTTCAGGCTGCGGGCGGGACCTCGAACTTGGGCGGCTCGGTCATCGTCTTTACCTCGAGTTCCACCGCCTTGGCCTCGAACTTCTGCGTCTTGTATTGCTGGCGCAGCCACGCGTAGAAACTCATGTAGAGGTTCGCCACCCAGACCAGCGCGAACAAGGCGATGACGTAGCCGGCCCAATTCGAAGCCAGCAGCTTGTAGCCGGTGACGGCAAGGAAAAAAGCGGTCACGTAGTGACTGAGGCAGTATTGGCAGGTGAACAGGTAGAAAACTTTCCGTTTCCACCACGGTCGGGCAGAATCGGATTGACGCTCGGCGTACTCGCGGAACCCGCGGAAGATATCTTCCTGGGTCACCGTCCAGGAAATGGAGGCGATGGCAAGCGCCATCACCACCAGCCATACGATTTGCGCGCCCAAGCTCACATCAGTTGGATGCCTCCTGTCCGCGGCGAGTTGGTAAAGGGCGCCACCGCTCCCGCTTTATACTCGGTACTGGTTACTCGGTACGTGTTCCCATGCTCCTTTGCTACATCACCGACCGGAGGCAGTTTCCCGGCGGCGAGGCCGAACAGCGCCGCCGCCTGCTGGAAAAAATCGCTGAAGCCGCCGCCGCCGGAGTCGATACCATCCAGCTTCGAGAGCGTGACTTGTCCGGACGCGAATTGGAAAAGCTGGCCCACGAGGCGGTAGCGGCCGTGAGGTTTGCCGGCGCCGCGACCCGGCTGCTGATCAACTCCCGGGTGGATATCGCGCTTGCCTGCCAGGCCGACGGAGTGCACTTGCGGTCGGACGACATCCTCGCCTCCGACGCACGGGCGATCGCCGGCGCGAGAGAGAACTTTATCGTTGGCGTGTCCTGTCACACGCCGGACGAGGTGCAATCGGCGCGGACGCACGGCGCCGACTTCGCGGTATTCGCCCCGGTTTTCGAAAAAGAGGGCCGGCCGGGCAGCGGATTGGCCGCCCTCCGTGAAGCCTGCGCCGTCGTGCCAAAGTTCGTGATTGCCCTGGGAGGCGTCACGGCCGGGAATGCCGCCAGTTGTGTCCAGGCAGGTGCGGCAGGCGTGGCCGGGATCCGCCTGTTTCAGCATTCGGACGTCGCCGGCCTGGTGAAATCACTGCGCAGTCCCGAAACCGTAATTCCCAAAACAAAATAATTTCGCGTCCGCTTCGGTGGTTACAGACGCCAAATCCAAATTGTGTTAGATTGCGAATCACGGAAACGGTAGACGCAGTGCCAAGACGCTGCGCACCATGCATTGCGAGGCGGGCTGGGTGTGGGACCGATCAACCCCGCTCGATTTTCTTCAACTCGGCGCGGAGCGCGGCTTCGATTTCGGAAGATCGCCTCGCGCCAATGCCGCTCAGGTAGGGCCGGTCAACGCTGAGTTTACGAGTGATGCGGGCGTACAACCCACGGTACAAACGATATCGCCGCAGTGCCGGTTCTTTGCTACGACGCTTTGTCACCCACGGTGACTCTCTGCCTTCTTACTGTGCTTTCGGGTAGAGTCAACTGATAACGCTGGGGTTAATTGTGTCAAAAAGATTGCGCACGCTTTCCGACGGTCGGCCCGATTGGGCGACAAGGGTCGAACGGCTGCGGGACCGGCTTCAGCTTAGCCAGACCGAGTTAGCCCGAAAACTGCACGTCTCTGCCATGGCGATTTCGCGCTGGGAGCGCGGCGTTAACGAGCCCCCTTCGCACAGTTATATCGCTTTAGGCAAGCTGGCGGGCATTGACGGCTGCTGGTACTTCTGGGAGCGGGCTGGGATCACCAAAGCAGACGTTCGTCGAATGCTCGCCTAATCGGTACTACGCGTAGCTGAGTTTTGCCACGCACGGGTAGAAGTGTGTCCTGACGTCGCGCTTAGGGCGGGTGTCCGCGGCATGCCGATCATTTTCGTCTCTCTCCAGCTTTAGGTGCTTCCCCATCCCGTGTTTTACAATTCGCGCGGGAGGAACCCATGCTTCGCCGCAATCCTATTCTTCCGCTTGCCTTCGCTCTCCTGACTTCCCTAGCCTTCGCGCAGCAACCGGCTGCGCAAGCGAAACCAGCCGCTTCCAAGCCGGCGGCCAATCCCGAGAATTTCATGAAAGAGGCGGAGCAGCGCCTCGACGACGTCGGCGTGAAAGCCAGCCGCGCTTCGTGGGTACAGGCGACGTACATTACCGACGACACCGAGGCCATCTCCGCCGACGCCAACAATGAAGTGCTGGGGACGGTGACCGACCTGGTCACGCATGCCAAACCGTACGAACGCGCGCAGCTCGACCCGGTGCTGAAGAGAAAGTTCTGGCTGCTGAAGCTGTCGCTATCGGCGCCGGCGCCCAACGATCCTGCACTCCGCAAAGAACTGGCGCAGGTTGGGACCTGGCTCGACGGCACCTACGGAAAAGGGAAGTACTGCCCCAAGTCGGGGCCGTTTGCCGGCAAGTGCCTGGGGCAAAGCGAAATGGAACAGGCCTTTGCGACCACCAAGGACGAAGCCGTCCTGCGCGATTTGTGGGTCGGATGGCGGACGTTCTCGCCGCCCATGAAGACGAAGTACGCGCGCATGATCGAGCTTTCCAACAAGGGCGCGCAGGAGATGGGATTCAAGGACGCCGGGGCCCTGTGGCGGTCCAACTACGACATGACGCCCGAGCAGTTCCAGGCCGAACTCGACCGGCTGTGGAACCAGCTTCGGCCGCTATACCTGTCGCTGCACGCGTACGTGCGCGCGCAACTGGTGAAGAAGTACGGGCCGAACGTGGTCCCGCCGAACGGCCCGATCCCGGCGCACCTGCTGGGCAACATCTGGGCGCAAGACTGGACCAACACTTTTGACCTGCTCAACGTTCCCGGCAAACCCAACGACCTGACGCCCGCGCTCCAGGCCAAGGGCTACGACTGGAAGAAGATGGTCCAGACCGGCGAAGGGTTTTTCACTTCGCTCGGCTTTGCGCCGCTGCCGCAGACGTTCTGGGAGCGCTCGATGTTCGTGCGCCCGAGAGACCGCGATGCCGTCTGCCACGCCAGCGCGTGGGACATTGACAACAAGGAAGACCTGCGGCTGAAGATGTGCATCCAGGTGCGCGACGAGGACTTCCGCACCATCCATCACGAGTTGGGACACAACTTCTACCAGCGCGCCTACATGGGACAGTCGCCGCTCTTCCAGGGCAGCGCCAACGACGGCTTCCATGAAGCGGTCGGCGACACCATCGCGCTCTCCATCACGCCCGAGTACCTGAAGCAGATCGGGCTCATCGACCAGGTGACGCCGCCGTCCGATGACCTCGCCCTGCTCATGCACAAAGCGCTGGAGAAGGTCGCGTTCCTGCCCTTCGGCCTGCTGATTGACCAGTGGCGCTGGGAGGTATTTTCCGGAAAGGTCACGCCCGCGAATTACAACCAGGCGTGGTGGGAGCTACGGACCAAATACCAGGGCGTGGCCGCACCGGTCGCGCGCACGGAGAACGATTTCGATCCGGGCGCGAAATACCACGTGCCCGGCAACGTGCCGTACTCGCGTTACTTCCTCGCCGACGTGCTCCAGTTCCAGTTCCACCGCGGGCTGTGCAAGTCGATCGGCTACCAGGGGCCGCTGCACCGCTGCTCGATCTACAACAACAAGGCCGCGGGCGAGCGCCTGAACAAGATGCTCTCGATGGGGGCGAGCCGTCCGTGGCCCGACGCCCTGGAAGCGCTTACCGGCGAGCGCCAGATGGACGCGACCGCCATCCTCGAGTACTTCGCGCCGCTGCAGAAATGGCTCGACGAGCAGAACGCAAAGAACGGGGTGAAGGTGGGCTGGTAGTAAAGAGTAAAGACACAGAAAGCCGCTGATTAACGCTGATGTACCCAGATTAAGAAAAAGAAGGACCTTGGTTTTGATCTGCGTTTATCAGCGTTCATCAGCGGCAAATTTCTTGTGCTGTGTCCTAGCGTTTGCTCATCCGCAGGCCCTGCCAACTGGCGTCCGCCGTCCATCCGCCATCGACGACCATGGTGTGTCCGTTCACAAACCCACTCTGTTCAGGATCGGCGAGGAAGGCGATCGCCTTCGCCACATCGTCGGGCGTAGCAAAGCGTCCCATCGGCACACGACCGGTGATGTCGGCGTCGGTATACGTTCCCCGGGCCTGGTCGGCTTCGTCCATCGCCGTCTTGACCCAACCGGGACAGACGGCGTTGCAGCGCACGCCCCGGCCACCCCATTCGGCCGCCAAAGTGCGCGTCAACCCTACCAGGCCGTGTTTCGACGCGTTGTACGCCGCCCTGTCTCCGAAGCCCAACAAGCCAGCGATGGATGCCACGTTCACGATGCTGCCCGATCCTTTGGCGAGCATCATCTTTCCAAACGCCTGCGCGACGAGAAACGGGCCGACGAGATTGATTTCAATCACCCGCCGAAAATCCGCTGCCGAAGTTTGTTCCGCCGGAGAAATCAGGCTGATGCCGGCGTTGTTTACGACGACATCCACCTCTCCCCAGCGCGCTTTTACCGCCGCGGCAAACTCCGCTACGGCCTTTTCGCCCGCGACATCGCCCACGAACTCCAGGACGTCCCCGCCACGTCCCCGCACACGCGCTGCAGTGTCGGCTGTAGATTGAACATCGAGGAACGCCAGGTCGTAGCCGCGCTCCGCCAGCACTTCCGCCGTACGGCGCCCGATTCCTTGTGCTGCGCCCGTGATGACCGCGACCGGCATAGTTTTCTCCCCCAACGGCTGAAGCGCCCGGTACTCGTTACTCGTTACTTCTTTTCTTCGGCATCAGCCAGCGGATGATCATGTTCACGAGCGCAAGGACAATGGCGCCGATGAAGGCCGCGCGAAATCCGGAGATGTGAAACCCGGGAACGACGGCCGATGCCAGCTCGAGCATGAGCGCGTTGATCACGAACCAGAAGATGCCGAGGGTGACGACCGTCAGCGGGAAAGTGACCACCTTCAAGATAAGGCCGAGAGTGGCGTTGATGAGGCCGATGACGACGGCAGCGATGAGCGCCGCCACGAAGCCGGTCAAAATGAAGCCGGGGACGAAGTGCGA
>DAISJI010000085.1:5430-9580 GCA_036821585.1 Terriglobales bacterium | reverse complement strand
TCGCCGCCGACGCCGATGCGGAAGTGCTGGGGCTGGCCGAAGTAGCTGCCGGGAACGATGGAGGTTTCGTATTTTTCGCGCAGCAGGTCCGCAAGTCTTTCGACCGTGCCCTCGCGCAACCGGGGAAAGACGATGGTGGCGTACTGGTTGGGAACCCAGGCGATGTCGAGGCGAGCGTCGAGAAAATCGTCCAGCGCGGCGCGGTTGGTTTGCAGCAGGGTGCGGGCGCGGTCGGCGACACGGGAAAGATTATCGAGCGCGATGACGCCTAACTGCTCGGTCGGGTAGGGCGAGATTCCGTCGTACAAATCCTTGATTCTCCAGATGCGCTGCGCCAGGCCGGGCTCGGCCAAAATCCAGCCGCAGCGAATCCCGCTCAGTCCATAGGCTTTGGTCAGGCTGTTGGTGACGACGAAAGTTTTGGGATCGAGATGGAACGACGAGCGCGGTTTCGCGTCGAAGATCAACTCGAGGTACACCTCGTCCACGAGCACACGGGCGCCGACGCGGCGCGCCAATTCGCCGACGCGGCGCAGGGTCTCGTTGTCGGTGAGCACGCCGGACGGGTTGTGCAGGTTGGTGATGACGATGAGCTTAGTGCGGGGCGTGAGGTTGCGCTCGATCTCGTCGAGTTCGATGCGGTAGCCCTTCTCGAAGCGGCGCTGGTAATAGCGGACTTCGAGCCCGAGGAATTTGAGCGTGGTGTCGATCAGTTCGTAGCCGGGCGTTTCGGTGAGGACTTCGTCGCCGGGCTCGGTGCAACCGGCAATGGCGAGGTTATTGGCGAGCGAAGTGCCGAGCGCGTAAACGACGCAATCGGTATCGACGTCATTCTTCTTCGCGATGCGTTCGATCAGCGGAGCGTAGCCGTAGAAGTCCGGGCCGTTGATTTCCAGGTCCTCGATGCGCACCGGAAGGCCGCTCATGGGATAGCCCATGATGCCGCTGGTGGCAAGATTGTACTTGGCGGCGGAGCGCAGCTTGGCGAACTCCATGTAGGGGGAACGGATGGTGCTGCGCTCGATCATCACGCGGCTTTCCTTTTTCGCGACCAGAAAAAATAAACCGGCACGCCGGCCGCAAGAATGGCCATGCCGATCAGGCTGTTGGAAGGATAACGATAGATCGTGTTCGCCACCACCAGCCAGCAGACGGCAACGAAGAGAGCGGTGGTGAAGGGATGTCCGGGAACGCGGTAGCCATTGTTATCGCCGATCCCGCGGCGGCGGAAGACGAAGAGCGTGGTGGCGCTCAGGCCGAAGAAGATGAAGTCCATGGAGACAACGTAGTTCAGGATCTGCTCGTAGCGGCCGGACAGGGTAATGATGATGGTCCAAACGCTTTGCAGCAGGATGGCGACCACGGGAACGCGCGTGCGCGGATGAATGCGAGCGACGGAACGAAAGAAGAGTCCATCTTCGGCCATGGCGAAATAGACCCGTGGCGCGGTCAGGATCGACTGGCTGAGAAATCCAAGCGTCGAGATGGCGATGCCGAGAGCAATCAGCTTTACGCCGGTCGTGCCAAGCGCCAGTTGCATGACGGTGGATGCGGGAGTTTCGGTGGCGGCCAGTCCCACGGCGCCCAGCGTGCGCAGGCAGACGTAGCTGACACTGACGTAGAGCACGATGACGCCGCTAACGCCGATGAGGAGCCCGCGCGGCAGGTTCTTGCGCGGCTCGCGGATTTCGCCGGCAATGAAGCAGGAAGTCTGCCAGCCGCCGTAGGCGAAGAGCACCGGAATCATCGCGGCGCCGAAGCTGGAGAGGAGTCCGAAGGAGAAGGGCTCGCCTATGATCCCGGCCGAGGGCGGCCGGGCTACGTCAGGCCGGGGCCACACCGGAAATGTCGTGTGCACAAGAAACGCGCCGCAGAAAACAAGTGCGGCGATGGCGGCGATCTTCAGCAACATCAGCAGGCTTTGCGTCGCGCTTCCCTGCTTCACGCCGAGACAGTTGATGATGGTCAGGATGCCGAGCGCGACGGCGGCGACGATCCAGTCGGGCCAATGCGCGCCGGTGAGCACCAGCATGTATTTCGCAAAGGTGATGGAGACGGCGGCCATGCCTCCGGTCTGCGTCACCAGCAGCAACCCCCAGCCGTAAAGGAAGGCAACCGACGGATGGTAAGCCTCGCGGATGTAGGCGTATTGCCCGCCGACGTCGGGCAGGCGAGCCGCCAGTTCGGCGTAAATAAAAGCACCACCGATGGCGACAAACCCACCCGCAATCCATGCGCCCAGGATGAGCATGGGCGTGTGCACGGCGCGCGCCACCACGTAGGGATTCATGAAAATGCCGGAGCCGACGATGCCGCCCATGACGATCATGGAGGCGTCGAACAGGCCCAGCTTGCGCGCCAGCGTGGGGCGGGTGGACACGAGGGGTAATCTATCAGTCGCCAGTTGCCGGTTGCCAGTTGTCAGCAATCAGGCAACTGGAGATCTGGACGTCTGACATCAGCAGGCTTGGGCAGGGCGTCTAACGTCAACACACATGCTTTATCGCGATCGAGCTGACGCGGGGCGGGAGCTGGCGAAGAAGCTGGCGGAATATCGTGACCGAGACGACGTGATCGTGTTGGCGCTGCCGCGCGGCGGAGTGCCGGTGGCGTACGAAGTAGCGAGCGCGCTGCGGGCGCCGCTGGACGTGTTCGTCGTGCGCAAGCTGGGCACGCCGGGACAGCCGGAATTGGCGATGGGGGCAATCGCGCCGGGCGGCGTGCGCGTGCTCAACCACGACGTGGTGGAAGCGCTTGGGGTTCCCGAGTACATGATCGAGGAGGTCGCGCGCGCCGAGGCGGAGGAGTTGCAGCGTCGCGAGCGTCTGTATCGGGGTGCGCGTCCGCCGCTGGAGGTGCTTGGCAAAACGGTCATCGTGGTGGACGACGGGCTGGCCACCGGCTCCACGATGCGTGCGGCGGCGGCAGCCCTAAGGCAGAAGGGCGCGAAGAAAACCGTGGTGGCGGTGCCGGTGGCGGCGGCGGCGTCGTGTGAGAGTCTGCGGAGCGAGGTGGACGAGTTGGTGTGCGGAGCGACGCCCGAGCCGTTCTGGGCGGTTGGACAGTGGTATCGGAACTTCGGGCAGACCAGCGACGAGGAAGTTCGCGCGCTGCTGGAGACTTCGGAGCGGCAGCATCGTGCGGCATCGTGAGCGACGACATGCGAGATGACGAGGGGAGACAAAGATGAAGGCGATTCAGGTACGAGAATTTGGTGGGCCGGAAGTGATGCGCGTGGAAGAAGTCCCCGATCCGAAAGCGGGCAGGGGCGAAGTGGTGGTGCGCATTCATGCGGCGGGCGTGAATCCAGTGGATGCGTACATCCGCACCGGCACCTACGCGCGCAAGCCGCCGCTTCCCTACACGCCGGGGTCGGACGGCGGAGGAGTGGTGGAGAGCGTGGGCGAGGGCGTCACACGATGGCGCGCGGGAGATCGCGTGTACGTGAATCAATCCACGACGGGTACATATGCGCAGAAGGCGGTGTGTCCGGAGAGCGGCGTGCATCCATTGCCGGGGAAAGTTTCGTATGCGCAGGGAGCGGCGATGGGAGTGCCCTACGCCACGGCGTTTCGCGCGCTGTTTCAGCGGGCACATGTGCAGCCCGGCGAGACGGTTTTCATTCACGGCGCGAGCGGAGGTGTGGGCATCGCGGCGGTACAACTGGCGCGCGCGTTCGGGATGCGGGTAATCGGTACGGCGGGCAGCGAGCGCGGGCGCGAACTGGTGTTGAAGGAAGGCGCGCATGAAGCGCTCGATCACAAGTCAGCGAATTACCTGGACAAGGTAAAAGAGCTGACCGGTGGACGCGGGCCGGACGTCATCCTGGAAATGCTGGCGAACGTCAATCTGGCGAATGACCTTAACCTGCTGGCGCTGCGCGGGCGCGTGGTGGTGATCGGGAACCGCGGCACGATCGAGATCAATCCCCGCGATGCGATGGCGCGTGACGCGGCGATCCTGGGCATGACGCTGTTCAACGTCAACGAGCAGGACATGGCGGCGATCCACGCAGGGCTGGTGGCGGGACTGGAAGCGGGGACGCTGCGGCCGGTGGTCGGGCAGGAGTTGCCGCTGTCGGAAGCGCCGCGCGCGCACCAGGCAGTGATGGAGAGCGGAGCGTACGGGAAGATTGTGCTGGCGCCGTAAG
>DAISJI010000085.1:0-5330 GCA_036821585.1 Terriglobales bacterium | reverse complement strand
GTCGCGTGGATGTGGTCCACGTGGTCGGGAGCGGTGTTGCCGGCGAAGCCCATCACGCGGAGTTTGCCGGAACGCGCGTCGCTGATCTGCTGCATGCCGAGCGGTCCCCACTTGATGACCGGGCGCACCGTGATGCCGAGTTCCTTCAGGAGGAACTCTGAGCATTCGGTCGTGCTGGCAAACGTCCCGGGATAAATTTCCGAATGGGTGATGAGGAATGTCTTGCGCCCGGCGACCGCTTCGCGCGCGAAATCGATGAAGGGTTGGAGGCCGGCGGGGTCGAGCGGACCGGGCTGGCCGTCGGGTACGTAGCTGGTGTGAATGCCGTCTTCGAGGAGGACGGCGTCGATGCGCGGCCAATTGTCGCGATTGCGGACGATCTCGCGAATGGCGCCGTAACCCGCGCTCCAGCCGCTGAGAATGATGGGATGGAAACGCACCGGACGGTTGGGAGAAAGCGCTTTGGCGGCCTCGTCGAGGAGCGCGGCGAACTTCGCGGGGTCCTTGAAGGGCTGACCGTAAACGGCTGAACCAGAACCAAGTTGCGCAGTAAGGATGGCTGCGTGGCGGTCGTGCTGCTGGACGCTCGATTCGGCCAGCCAAGGCGCGCCGTGGAAGTGAATGTAGAGCGGAATCGTGTCGCGGAGGCGGGAAGTATCGGGCAGCAGGAGCGTGCCGATCGACAGGGTCCAGCGCTGTCCTTTGACTTCCGTCTTGGTGACGCGCTCGTGGCGGCGGACGGTCTCCGTCATGGGTGAGGGATTCTGTTTGGCGGGTGGAGGCGCCTGCGCGAGGGCAAGCGAACTGAGCAGAACGAATGCAATCAGTGTGCGGGTCATTCAGAGGAAGATTTCACCACAAAGGACACGAAGGTACACAGAGGAAAACATTCACCGCAAAGGCCGCGAAGGAACGCAAAGGAAAACCGATTGTCGATTGCCTGGTGCGATAAACCGGCAATCGACAATCGGAAATCTGCAATCGTTCTATCGTCCCAAACGCACGAACGACAAATCGGGCTTGGCCCCACCCGCCGCGCCGCCGTCGCCCAGGTTCGCTTTCTGCCAGTCGGCTTCGGAGATCACGGGGACAGCCGGAAGTTTCTTGGCCGAGAGTTGCTGGTTGGCCGAATTCACCTGCTGGCTGACGAGCAAATTGAATTCTTTCACCACGTCGTCGAGTTCGCGGCCGAGCGCGTCGGTGCGCTTCACCTGCTCTTCGTTCGGACGTCCATCGTAGCCATTCACGTTGCCGTAAACATCCCCGAGAAATTCGCGCAGGCGCTCTTCTCCGGTAATGGCGCCACCTTCGGTGGTGGCGACGATTCTGCCGCGCATTTTGTCGGCGGCGTCGGCGAGAGAGGTTAAGCGCTGCTTCAGCGGATCATTGGCCGGAAGCTTGGCGGCGTCCCGGGTTGCGCCGTCGCGGACGCCGATGATCGCGTCCACCAGCCAGCTCATGTGATTGAGCAGGCCGCCGAGCTTGTTCACAAGTTCGAACTGCGCGCGGCGGTCTTCGACTGTGTACTTGGCGCGCGGGTCGAGCACGACGCTGATCTGCGTGGTGTAAGTCTGGTCGCCCTTGGTCATCTTGACCGTGTAGGTCCCGGGCAGCACGCGCGGGCCGACGGAGGCGCCGCCCAACGCGCTGGCGGCGGGGGGAACTTTCGGCGGCTTCAGTCGCATGGACCACTGGGCGCGATTGATGCCGCGGCGTTTGCTGCTGGGCACGGTGTCGACGAACTTGCCTTGTGCGTCGAGGATTTCGATCTTCAGGTCGCCGAAGATGTGGCGGCTGCGCTGGTAGTAGGGAATTTGCGCGGCGCCGGGACGGTTGGGTCCGAAGAAGGTGGCGTCGCCTTCGGACCATCCGCCGCCGGCCTCGAGGTACTGAACCGCGGGCGGAGCGGGCAGGAATGCGGCTTCCTTGCTCATGATGTCAGCCGAGAGCGAGCGCAGGGGCGTGATGTCGTCGATGATCCAGATGCCGCGGCCGTGGGTGGCGAGAACGAGGTCGGCGGTGCGCGGGTGGACGACGAGATCGTCCACCGCGACGGCCGGGAAGTTGGCGCCCTTGTACTGCGCCCAGCGCTGGCCGCCGTCGATGCTGATCCAGAGACCGAACTCGGTGCCGAGGAAGAGCAGGTTCGGATTGACCGTGTCTTCCTTGATGACGTGCGCCCAGCCGCGGATTCCCTGCTCTTGCACCGGTAGCGCCGTCCACGTGGCGCCGTAGTCGGTCGTCTTATAAAGGTACGGCTTCATGTCGCCGTTCATGTGGCGGTCGAAGGTGGCGTAGGCCGTGCCTTCGTTATATCGGCTGGCCTCGACCCACGACGTCCACGATGCGGCGCCGATACCCTGCACGTGCGAAGTGACGTTCGTCCAGTTCTTGCCGCTGTCGCGTGTGATTTGCACGTTGCCGTCGTCGGTGCCGACCCAGATGATCTGGCCGTTCTTTGGCGATTCGGAAATCGAGTAAATGGTGGTGTTCATCTCGGCCGCGGAGTTGTCGATGGTGACGCCGCCGGACTTTTCCTGCTCCTGCTTCTCGGGATCGTTGGTGGTGAGGTCGGGGGAGATGCGCTCCCACGACTGCCCGTGATCGCGCGAACGATAAAGGAACTGCGAGCCGATGTAGATAGTGCCCTTCTCGTTCGGGCTCATCTGGATGGGCGTGTTCCAGTTGAAGCGCAGCTTCTTCTCGCCATAGAGCGCGTAAGGCTTGATCGAGCGCACCTCGTGGGTGACGCGGTTCACGCGGCCAATTTCGCCGCCCTGCGCTTCGGCGTAAATGTAGTTGGGATCGGCGGGATCTTCCCAGGTCCAGAAGCCGTCGCCGCCGTACATGTTTTCCCAGCGCGAGTTGGTGACGCCGCCGGGATAGGAAGAATCGCCCGCCCAGGAGCTGTTGTCCTGGAGCCCGCCGTACACGTGGTAGGGATCGGCGTTGTCCACGCTCACGTGGTAGAACTGCGAAATCGGCAGGTTCATCACGTGTTCCCAGCGGTTGCCGCCATCTTTCGAAATCCATAAGCCGCCGTCGTCGCCGGTGAAGACAGTGTTGGGATTGCCGGGATCGATCCACACATCGTGGAAGTCGCCGTGCGCGCCGCCGGAGACGATACTGAAACTCTTGCCGCCATTCACACTGAGAAGCAGGGGGCCGTCGACCTTGAAGACTTTGTTTTCATTCTTCGGATCGACGATCAGGTTGGCGAAGTAGAACGGACGCCAGACCATGTACTGGCTGGCGTCAAGCTTTTTCCACGAGGCGCCGGCGTCGTCGGAGCGATAGAGCGCGCTCTTTTTCGACTCGATCATCGCGTACACGACGCTCGGCTTCGAGGGCGCGACGGCGATGGCGATGCGGCCGTAGGGCTTTTCCGGCATGCCGTTGGCAGCGGAGGGGGCGAGTTCGGTCCAGTGTTCGCCACCGTCAGTCGATTTGAAAATCGCGCCACCCGGGCCGCCGGAGCGGAAAGTCCACGCCTTGCGCTGGAAATCCCACAGGGTCGCGTACACCGTGTTGGGTTCGGACGGGGCCGCGGACATCATGCCGCAGCCGGTGGACGCGTTCGCGCCGGCCAGAACCTTGCGCCAGGTCTTGCCGGCGTCGGAGGTCTTGAAGACGCCGCGCTCGTCGTTGTGGTCCCAGAGATGGCCGGTGGCGCAGACGAGCACCGAGTTGCCGTCCTTGGGATCGACGATGATCCTGGCAATGCGCTCGGAATCCTTGAGTCCGACGTTGGTCCAGTTGTCGCCGCCATCGGTGGACTTGAAGACTCCGGTGCCGATGCTGACGCTGTTGCGCGCCCAGGTTTCGCCCGTGCCGACCCATATGGTCTTCGAGTTACTGGGATCGATGGCGATGGCGCCAATGGATTGCGCATCCTGAGAATCGAAGATGGGCCGGAAGGTGGTGGCGCCGTTGAGCGACTTCCACACGCCGCCGCTGGCCGCGCCCACAAAGACGGTGAGGCGCCCGTTTTCGTTGACCGCGTTCACGGCGGAGATGCGGCCGCTCATGGTGGCCGAACCGATGTTGCGCGCGTTCAGACCGGAGACGGTGCCGGCGTCATAGCGCACGGGCTGTTGCGCGGTTGCGAAAGCAGTCAACATCGCCAGGAGTGCAATCCGGCGGATCCAGGAATTCACGGTAGAAAAGCCACGGGTCGTCATCTTCGAATTTTCCTCGGCAGGCCGGATCGTGACCGGCTGCGAATTATTGCGGGCCCGACTTACCGGCGCGATGCCGGTGCTGCGTTACTTCTTCGGCGGTTTCGTCGCCGGCGGAGTTGCGGGCGCCGCCGGCATCTTGAAGAGCGAGTCGGGAATATCGGTGTTCGCCTCAATCTTGTCGTAGGTCACGCGGGCGCGCGCGTTGGGATTACTCTTGGGGCCGCTGTCCACCGAGAACGGGAAGTACACGCCGTTGACCTGCTTGTAGGAGCCCAGTTCCTGGACGCTCTCGCGCATCGAGCCGCGGATGAAAGTCTGGCGCTCGGTGCGGATTTCCAGGAACGTGTCGGGATCGAGCAGGTAGTAGATGACGTCGCCGTTCTTCAGTGTGACTTTGAGGCGGAGCGCGTCGTCGCCGTCCACGGTGTCGTGCCCGAGGTACTCGACCTTGTTTCCCTTCTGCTGGTAATCGACGAGGGGGCCGTAGAAATCGGCGTCCTCCACTAACTGGCGCATATCGTCTTCGCCCATCATCTCCGCGTCCTTGCGGCCCTCGAAGGGCGAGATGCGCCAACCGATGCTGCCGTCGTAGGCGTCGATGCCGGTCATGCCCTGGAAGGTGTAGGTCTCGCGCAGCAGGCCGGGGAGCTTGGCTTCCTGGCCGACGTCGAGCTTGAAGCCGCCCTGGTCCATCCGGCCGATCATGCGCAGCGATTGGATGGACTTGATTTTGTCGACCCCGCCCTTGGCCTGGAGGTTCTTGGCGACGAGTTCATCGGCGGTCTGCGCCGATGCGGCGGCGGCGCAGCACAGCAGTCCGAGCACGAGGCTGCGGAATTGCATCTGTTCGCTCCTTAAATGTCGGTCCCCACGGAAACAGCAGTGCAGTGTACATCGCGGGGCGTACCGGGGCCACGCCCCCAGCGCACTTTGGACGTGCTGCCGGCCGGAAGGCAAGCAAAGGCACCCTGACGTACATGACCTTCGGGAAACTCGCGCCGTTTTCAGCTTTCGGCTATCGTTCGAGAGAGTGAACCAGACTAAGACCAGGATCGTCGCCGGCGCCGCGGTTGTCGTCATCGTGTTGCTCGCCGTCGGACAGCGTGCCTGCGACCGCGCCGGGTATTGGCCGCACAGCGAGGAAACCCG
>DAISJI010000084.1:2530-9581 GCA_036821585.1 Terriglobales bacterium | reverse complement strand
GTTTTCAAGACCGCCCGTTTAAACCGCTCACGCATCCCTCCGCGGTGGAACAGGCATTTCCTGCTTCAGTTTACAACCAACCGCATGTAGTCCCGAGGGAATATGGGGGCGCGCTATCCCGGATAGGTGCCGCTGATGTAGCTCTCCAGTTGCTGGATGGTGCGTTCCTGGCCGGTGATGATCCACTTCACCAGGTCGCCGATGGAGACCACGCCCACCACCTTTTCTCCGTCCAGCACCGGCAGGTGCCGGAAGCGATGGACGGTCATCAGCGCCATGCAGTCGTCCACCTTTTGCTGCGGGGTGACGAAGACGACCGGGCTGGTCATGATTTCACGCACTTCGGTGGCTTTCGACGAGCGTCCCTTGAGGATGATTTTGCGCGCATAGTCGCGCTCGGTCACGATGCCAAGCAGCTTGTTGTTCTCCAAAATCAGGAGCGCGCCCACGCCCTTCTCGGCCATTTTTTCGATCGCTTCGAACACGGACTGGTCCGGGCGGATCGACAGGACCGTATTGCTGGGCTTGTTCTTCAGCACCGACTGGATTCTGTCGTCTAATTTCATAGGGCACCGTAGGGGCCGCATACTACCACGCGATCGATGGAAATTTCACCGTCGCAGCGGCCCACGCTTGGGCAGGTGTCTTAGATTCCGCGATGCTGACGCAGGGTTATCCGCGCAAACGGCCGCACACGGCGGTGCGCAGCTGCCGTCATCATGCCGTTTTGGCCTGTGCCGCGCGTTCCTTTTCCAGCCGGGCAATGGCCGCCCGGAGCCAGTTTCCGAGCGCGTCTTCGGTTGCGATCTGGTTTGCTTCCAGCGCGCCGAGCGTTTCCCCGTGCGGGCCGACCGGGATGTGATGGCACGGGACGGCCTCGCCGCGCGCTTCCGCCGGCACGAAGTCCGTGAGCATGCACTCGTTGCACGGGTGCGGACGCCCGGCGTCATTGAAATTCAGGCAGGAGGGCGAGTCCTGGAAGATCGAAGTCGGCTTCCACGGGGTGCGCACCGAGCGTCCGTAGCCTCCCTGCTCCAGGAAAGCCAGCTCGAACTTCAAGACCTCCAGAACGTCACGCTTGTCGTCGGACATGGTCCACCTCCGCTGCTCTCATTGTCCCCAGGCACCTCACTTGGGTCTGTGATGTATATCACAAGCTCGGGTGAAGTTCGATCGGAGGGCGCCGGCCGCCCTTCCCGGTCGCCGAACGGAGCGCGGAATTCCACTCCCGCCGGGAGAGTCGCCCGGCGATATCTGGCCCAATCACGCGAGTAGTGGCCGATTTCCACGGAGATGATGTAGAATGCGCGCCATTGGGTGAGGGTAGGATGGCAGCCGCAATGCGCCGCATTGCTGTCGTAGTTTTTCAACTCGGAGGTCCGGATACGCTGGAAGCGATTGAACCCTTCCTGTTCAATCTCTTTTGCGATCCCGACATCATCGATTTCCCCGGTGCCCGCATCGGGCGCAAGCCGCTCGCCCGCCTCATTTCTTCCACGCGCGCGAAAAAGGTCCAGCACCATTACGCGGTGATTGGCGGCGGCTCGCCGATCCGGCGCTTCACCGAGCAACAGGCTCGTGCGCTGGAGAATTCCCTCCTCGAATCCGGCTTGGACGCGCGCTGCTTCGTCGCCATGCGCTACTGGCACCCGTTCACGGCGGAGGCGATCGAGCAGTTGCGCGCCGAGCGCTTCGACGAGATCGTTCTGCTTCCTCTTTATCCGCAATATTCCAGCACCACGTCGGGCAGCAGCCTGAACGAATGGCGGCGGCTGTTCCGCGATAACGTTCCCCAGCATGTCATCGGGGCCTTCTACGACAGCGAGCTTTACCTGCAAGCGCTGGCCGAGAGGGTCAACGAAGGGCTCTCCCGTTTCCCGAATCCAGAACGGCCGGACCTGATTTTCAGCGCGCACAGCGTGCCCGTCGCCGTCATCGCGAAGGGCGATCCCTATCAGAAACAGATTGAACAAACGGTGGAATTGGTGATGCGGCGGGGCGGATGGCGCAATCGTCACCGGCTCTGCTACCAGAGCAAGGTCGGCGCCAGCAAGTGGTTGCAGCCTTCGCTGCGCGAGACGGTGCGGACCGTGGCCGCCGAGGGCGTGCGCGCAGTCTGTGTCGTGCCGGTGTCGTTCGTCTCCGACCATGTGGAGACGCTCGGCGAAATCGACCACGAAGCGCGCGAGCAGGCCAAGGCCCTGGGCATCGAGCAGTTCGAAATGACGGCGGGCCTGAACGATTCACCGACGTTTATTCGTGCGCTCGCGGAAAAAGTTCTGGAGGTAATACCCGGATCCATCCGGATCCCAGTCCCGGTGACCGAACACAGTAGAATCACCGTGATTTAAAGGATGCGGCGGGCTCGCTCGGGAGAGAAAACGCATGGCAGATGAAACGGGCACGGTAAGACCGTCGGCGGAAGAGGACAAGGTTGCGGCTCGCGGTGCCGAAGCCAGCAAGTACGTGGGAACGCCCGCGGTCGGCACGTCGAGAGCCGTGGCAGCGGCGGGTTTGAAGAGCGTCGGCCCGGAAAACAGCGAGGTCAACCAGCAGCGGCGGCGCTTCGTATGGAGCAGCGTGGCGGCGTTCCTCGCCGTCTGGTTTCTCGCCTTCCTGCGCTTTTTCCTGCCGCGCACACTGTTCGAGCCGGCCACCAGCTTCAAGATCGGCTACCCGTCCGACTATGGCCTCGGCGTGGACACCAAGTGGCAGCAGAAGTACCGCATCTGGGTGGACCGCGGCCCCGACCACATGTTCGTGATCTACGCGCGCTGCACCCACCTGGGCTGCACGCCCGACTGGAAGCCCAGCGAAAACAAATTCAAGTGCCCGTGCCACGGCAGCGGGTACGACAGCGAAGGCATCAACTTCGAGGGCCCGGCGCCGCGTCCGATGGACCGCGCCCACGTCGAACTGGCGCCCGACGGCCAGATCCTGGTGGACGTCTCGCGTTTGTATCAGTGGCCGAAAGGTCAGCCCAGCCAATTCAACGATGACGGTTCGTTCTTGCACGTTTGAAATCTGCATTCCAGGACTGGCTGAGGGCAGCCGGTCTCATAAACCGGTCCCAAAGCGCGCGGAGGGGTGAGCATGGCGGAAGAGAATGGCGGCAACGGGAACAAGGCAGGCATCGTCGATCGCATCAAGAGTGTAATCAAAGGTGACGTCCAGTCGCTCAAGACCGATCTGCCCGCCAAGGCCAAGGAGCAGGTGGAGGGACTGAAGGACCCGACCAAGACCCTCGTCTATACCTCGATCTTCCGGCACAAGCACGACGACACGCCCCGCAACCGCGCCCTGGGCGTGCTGTCGAACGTCTTCCTCCACCTGCACCCGGCGAAGATCAATCGCGACGCCGTGCGCTACAGCTTCACCTGGGGCATGGGCGGGATCACGTTCTACCTCTTTATCGTGCTCACCTTCACCGGCGTGCTGCTGATGTTCTATTACCACCCGTCGAAAGTGCAGGCCTTCCGCGACGTCCTCTACCTGGAGCACGACGTCCCCTTCGGCAAGCTGCTGCGCAACATGCACCGCTGGGCCGCGCACCTGATGGTGATCACGGTCTGGCTGCACATGTTCCGCGTTTTCCTGACCGGCTCGTACAAGAAGCCGCGCGAGTTCAACTGGAACGTGGGCGTGATCCTGCTCGTGCTCACGCTGCTGCTTTCGTTCACCGGCTACCTGCTGCCGGACGATCAGCTCGGGTTCTGGGCGGTCACGGTGGGAACGAACATGGCGCGCGCCACGCCGTTGCTGGGGCACGAAGGACCGTTCGGCAAGCAGCTCGGCATGACGCCGTACAACGATGTGCGCTTCGGATTGCTGGGCGGATCGATCGTGGACGCCAATGCCCTGCTGCGTTCTTACATCTGGCATTGCATCGGCATTCCGATCGTTGCCTCGATTTTCATGATCGTCCACTTCTGGCGTGTGCGTAAGGACGGTGGCATCTCCGGACCGGCGCCGGTGGTGCTGGAAGCGGAAGCCGACAAGCCGCGCCGCGGGCCTACCGCTGCGGGAGCGTAGGGAGCGTCTATGGACTGGCGACAACTGTGGGACATCGCTTCGGCGCCTGACAACGTGCCCATCGTGGCCTTGATCCCGCTGCTCTTCTTCTACATCTACCTGGCGTGGAAGCAGGCGAAGGCGAACGACGAACTGATCGGCGAGCTCGCGGCCGATCCGGCGCTGGCCAAGACGCACCATCGCAAGACCTGGCCCTTCCAGCCCGGATGGGCGAAGGAAGTCCATGTCTGGCCGTTCCTGCTGCGCATGGAGTTTCTGGCCGCCATCATTGTCACCATCATCCTGATGGTGTGGTCGATCACGCTGAGCGCGCCGCTGGAAGAGCCGTCGAATCCGAACTTGACGATGAACCCGGCCAAGGCGCCATGGTATTTCCTCGGGCTGCAGGAAATGCTGGTCTACTTCGACCCGTGGATCGCGGGCGTGATCATGCCCGGCCTTATCGTCGGCGGTCTGATGGTGATTCCCTACATCGACACGAACCCGATGGGGAGCGGCTACTACACCTGGAAGCAGCGCCGCTTCGCCATCTCGACGTTCTTCTTCGGCTTCATTGTTCTGTGGATCGCGATGATCATCATCGGGACGTTCATCCGCGGTCCGGGCTGGCAATGGTTCTGGCCGGGGCAAACGTGGGACCACAACCGCCTGGTGTACGAGGTAAACCGCGATTTGCCGGACATTTTTGGCATCGCGTCGAACCTCGGCAAGCTGATTTTCGGCGCCATTGTGGTGGGCGGATATTTCGTCATCGGCGGCGGCGCATTGCACTCGCTCTTCCGCCGCTACATGGCGAAGGATTACAAGCGCATGAGCCTGGTGCAGTATTCGATCATGATGTTCTTCATGCTCACCATGGTGGCGCTGCCCTTGAAGATGTTGCTCCGCCTGCTCTGGCACATTAAGTACGTGTGGGTAACACCCTGGTTCAACGTGTAGGAATTGCTTTGAAAGGGCGCGGTTTCAGCCGCGCCACAACCGGCCCATCAAGGAAGCGGCTTTAGCCGCTGAGGGAACACGAACGGCGGGAGGAATCGGTGGCCGAACAGCCTGTCCCACAGGACGATCCGGTAGTAACCAAGTCGTACGCAGCGCACTACACCATCGCCATGCTGCTGCTGACGGCGTCATTGCTGTGGGCGCTATGGGACGAAGCCTACGGGCAGCGCCCCTGGAAGACCTACCAGCATGAGTGGAAGCAGCGCTACAGCGCCTTCCTCAATACCGCCAAGTCCAGCTCGGCGAATTCGCAGAAGGCGATTGAGAGCGATGCGGAGTACCAGCGCCTCCAGCAGGCGTACCAGGGCGCCTATGATGCGTCCAAACCTCGCCGCGACGAGATCCAGAAGCAGCTCGTTGAATTGAACGCCAACCTCCTCGCCGTTCAAAGCGTATTCACCGACCGCCGCGCCTACGTCAACGCCCTCACCTACGAGATCGAGACCGAAACCAGCGCCTCCGCCAAGAAGAGCACCCAGGACGAGGTCGAGAAGTACAAGGCCAAGAAATCCACCGTCGGTTTTCCCGACGGTCACAAAGAGCAATACGACTTTCCTCAACTGGAGGAAAAGTACAACTCGATTCGCGACGATCGCACCAAGCTGAGCGCGGAACTGGGCGAAGTTATCAAGCCGGTGACCGAAGCCAGCAACCGGATGGGCGAGTACGTCTCCGACCACATGGTGGATCTCACGCCCGGCCAGATCGAAGGCCTGCGCAAGAAAACGGCGGAATGGGACCCGCGCATCCAGCAGATCAACGTGGCGGATGCCAACATCGTGGACCGCTGCGAGTCTTGCCACATGGGCACTCGTGAGCCGGTGAAACTCACGGTCGCCTCGATGACGCCGAAGGGCAAGAAGCCGGACGACTACGCACAGGCATTCGTCAGCCATCCCGAACCGGAACTGCTGAAGATCCACGATCCCGAAAAGTTTGGCTGCTCGCCTTGCCACCAGGGCAACGGAAGGGCCACCACCAGCGTCGAAAAGGCGCACGGAAACTACGAGCACTGGCTGTGGCCGCTCTTCCGCAAAGCCAACATGGAAGCCGGCTGCCAGACCTGCCACCAGGCCGACATGGTGCTCATCAGCGGAGACGTGGGCTGGACGCTCAGCGAAGGCAAGGACCTGTTCCGCCAGCGCGGCTGCGTTGGTTGCCATCGTTACGAGGGATATGACCGCGAGCCGGAGGAACTCGCTTCGGTGGCGCAGAGGATCAAGCAGTTCGAGCAGGAGAGGAAAGAAAACGTCAAGCAGGCCGCCTACCTGATGAAGCAGGCGGACGCCGCCGAGTCGAATGAAGAAGCGAACCGGCTGAACGACAAAGCCGTCGCGCTCAAGGTAACGAACAGCAAGCTCGACGGCCGCGTCCAGCAGCTCGATTTCCAGTCGCACAGCCTGATGCAGGACTTGAAAAAGGTCGGGCCGAACCTGAAGGACGTTCGCCTGAAGCTGAACCGTAACTGGATTCCGGTCTGGCTGAAAAAGCCCACCGACTTCCGCCCGGCCACCAAGATGCCGAACTTCCGCCTGAACGATGACCAGATTCGCGCTATCTCGGCCTATATCTGGCAGAGCGGATTCACCGACACGCCACCGAAGCAGAAGCCCGGCAACGCCGAGCGCGGCAAGCAACTGATCGGGACACGCGGCTGCATGGCTTGCCACTCTATCGGCGAGGGCGACCAGATGCAGGGCGGAACCTTCGCCGCGAACCTGACCCGCGTCGGCGAGAAAGCCAACTACGACTACCTGGTGCGCTGGGTGCATAACGCCCGCGAGCGCACGCGTCCGTATTGTCCGCTGGAGAAGAAGGACATCGGCCCCGAGGACTACGCCAAGCATGGTCTTCCCTACCAGTTCGACCTGGAGCACAGCACGTGCCCGAACGACGGTCACGAGCTGCAAGTCCAGAACATGACGGTGATGCCCAGCTTGCGCCTGACCGTGGAAGACGCGCAGGACATCGCGACCTTCCTCATCGCGCAGAAAAAGCAGGCCCCATCCTCTTATCCCGA
>DAISJI010000084.1:0-2430 GCA_036821585.1 Terriglobales bacterium | reverse complement strand
AAGGGCTTCTTCGAGCACAAGCTGGCCGAGCCGAACATTTACGACCAGGGCAAGATCAAGTCGGAAACGGAAAAGCTGCGCATGCCCAACCTTCACCTGGCCAAGGACCAGGTGCGCGCGCTGACCACGTTCCTGCTCGGCAGCCAGGAAACGTCCCTGCCGGAGCAATACATTTATCGGCCCGGCGATGCGCGCCGCGACATCCAGGAAGGCTGGTGGGTGGTCAAGAAATACAACTGCATGGGCTGCCACCAGTTCATCCCCGGCCAAAAGACGATCTTGATGGGTCTAAAGAGCTATCAGGAGAACCCGGAGACGCTTCCGCCGAAGCTGCTGACCGAAGGCGCGCGCGTCGATCCCGAGTGGTTGCGGCGGTTCCTGGCCAATCCGTCGCTCAGCACCACCGACACCAACCGCAACGGCGTACGCCCGTATCTTGCCGTGCGCATGCCGACGTTCTCCTTCTCGGAGAACGAACTGCGCAAGCTGGTGCGCTTCTTCCAGGCGCTATCGCAGCAGCCGCTGCCGTATATCCCCGAGCAGCGTCCGATGCTGACCGCCAAGGAAACCGACATGGCGCGCAGCCTCTTCTCCAGCAAAGCCGCGCCCTGCCTGAAGTGCCACGCGACCGGCGATCCGCAGCACGACAAGACCGCCACCGCGCCCAACTTCCTGCTCGCCAGGGAACGCCTCAAGCCCGACTGGGTGGAGCGCTGGGTGCTCGACCCGCAGGCGATCAGCCCGGGCACGTCCATGCCTTCCGGCTTGTTCAAGCGGGAAAACAACCACTGGGTCTTTGCCGGTCCGACGCCGCCGTCGTTCAATGGCTACGACAAGGACCACAACAAGCTGCTGACCAATTACATTTTCCAGCTCACCCCGGAGGAGCAGCGCCGCGTATCCAGTTTCATGGGTCGCGCGCAATCTTCGAACACGATGCCTAATAAGAGCAGTGCCGGTTCGGCCAAGGCAGGCGCGCGTCCCGCCGCCCGCCCGTCCGCCATCGGTTCCGGTTCGCGTTAGAATGCGTGATTGGTAATCAGCTTTTGAGACTTTAAGCGAGGTGCAACTGTCTTATGAATCGCAAATCATGGCTAGCTACGCTCAGTCTCGTTCTGCTCGGCCTCATGCTGTTGGCCGCGTGCAACAAAGAGACGCAATCCACCTCTCCCACCGCGGCGGAAACCAAACCGGTGGTAACCGCTGCACCCGTTGATCCCGCTACGGCGGCGGCCGTCAGCGGTACCGTCAAATTCGACGGTCCCGCGCCGAAACCCGCCAAGATCGATATGAGCCAGGACGCTGCCTGCAAGGGCACCAACGTCGCCGAGACCATCGTTTCCGACGACGGCAAGCTGGCCAACGTCTTCGTGTACGTCAAGGAAGGCCTGGGTGGCCGGACGTTCGCTGAGCCCACCGACAAGTTAATGATCCATCAGCAGGATTGCCGCTATCACCCGCACGTGCTCGGCGTCATGGTGGGACAGACCGTCCAAATCATGAACGACGACGCCACCACCCACAACATCCACCCGACGCCGAAAGACAATCGCGAGTGGAACGAATCGCAGCCTCCGAAGGCCCCTCCGATCGAGAAGAGCTTCGCCCGCGAGGAGATCATGCTGCCGGTGAAGTGCAACCAGCACCCGTGGATGAAGATGTACGTCAACGTGGTCAAGAGCCCGTATTTCGCGGTCACCGACAAGGACGGCAAGTTCGAGATCAAGAACCTGCCGCCGGGCGACTACACGCTGGCCTTCGTCCACGAGAAACTGGGCGAGCAGACGCAGAAGGTCACGCTCGCGGCCAAGGACAGCAAGACCGTCGATCAATCCTTCAAACAATAGTTCCTGGTTTCGAGTTCCGAGTTCCGAGTGTTGAGTTTTCCACTCGGAACTCGGAACTCAGCACTCGAAACTCAAATGATCCTCATACTTTCGCTCGTGCTCGCGCTCATCGCCCTGCTGGGGGTTGTTTACACGGTTGTGTCCGGCGCCATTGCCACCGTGGACAGCCTGTTCCTGGTGCTGATCCTGCTCACCATGGCGGGCATCTTCACCCTCAACGCCCTCCTGGAAGCGCGCCAGCGCGGCTATCTCAAGCTCGGCAAGAAGCAACCGCAACCCAAGGCCGCACCGGCCGGCCAGAAGACAAGCTGAGCCGCGCCATGTCCGTCGTGAAGTTGAAGATCGACGTCGCGGGTACGCTCGGCGATGAAGCCTTCCGCAACCTTCAGCACTTTGACCAGATCGAAAGCGCCAGCTTCGGCCCGCAGTTCGGCTACGGCCGCGCGCCCAAGACGCTGTCGCCTGGCACCGGCGCTTGCGATCATCCCGCCCTTGTCCCCCATCCGGGCGGCGAGTGGATTGGCGCCGAGATTCGCCTGCAAACCCCGCTGCTGGCGCAGTATGCTGTCTCCCACTATCTCCA
>DAISJI010000083.1:3677-9679 GCA_036821585.1 Terriglobales bacterium | reverse complement strand
AGCGCCGGATCTTCCTGGCCCAGCGCCCACGCGGAAATTCCGTGCAGCTTCTCTGATGCGGCAAGCTCGATCTTGGGCGCGAGGCTGCGTGCGTCCTCGTACCAGACTTCGTGCCGGCCTTCGGCGTCGGTGAAGGTTGCGCGGTAGGCGCGTTCCGTATCGTTCCACTCCGGCGGGTATTTCGCGATCACTTCCGCGCTCGCCGCGTAAACCGTCGAATGTCCCTTCCACTTCTTCACCGCCGTGCCGGCGTTGTCCTGGACGAACCCAGCGGCGGGCTTTTCTCCCGGAACCAATGCGATCCAGTGAAATCCGTAGAGTGGAACGCCGAGCGAGATCTTCCGCGCCGGCATGACCGAACGGGTGAAGTCCACGATCTTCTGTACCCACGGCAATCCGGCGATCGGTCCCGGACCGGAAAACCCCGCGTGCTGCGGATAGGCCATGATGCTGAGGAAGTCGGCGTCGCGCGCCAGCTTCGGATAGTCGTACACGCCGCTCCAGTCGTCGTAGCCGCCGGGCGCTTCGGCTTTGCGGTCGTCGGAGTCCTTGCCCACCACCGCCGCCGTCAGCAGCAGGCCGTGTTTGTGGAATTCGACCGCGGCTTCGTGGAAGAACAAGGAGAAGCGGTTGCGGTAGAAGTACTTGATATTTTCGTAGTCGAACTGGAATCCGATGTAGCCATCGCGCAGCGCGTAATAAAGAAGATAGCGGATGGCCCGCGCGCGCGCTTCTTGCGTATCGAGAACCGTATGCATGAGAGGTTGGTCGAAGCCCTGGTTGGTGACCAGCGGCATCACCGCGATCTTGTGTTTCCGCGCGATGTCCATCACCGCCGCGGGAACCTCGCCGCCGATAAACCCCTGCGCGTCCATGGTGAAGCTTTGCGGAGCGATGATGGAAACGCCTTGCCAGTTCTTTTCGAAACTGGCAATCGCCGCCGGACGGTTCACCATGTACATGACCGTGGTGAGCGCGGGTCGCTCGGCAGCCTGCGCGCAGGAGACGAGCGCGAGTATGAGTACAAAGATTCGGGTTTTCACTTCGCAACCTAAAGCCCAATACCTAAAGCCCAATGCCTAACTCCCCACCTTCGCGTACGGCATCTCCGCCGTCCGTTCCAGCTTGTCCCAGGCGAAGGCGTGTCCAGTCAGCGCGCGTTTGAGTGTCCTGAATAGAACGACGGAGAAGAGTTGGCGATAGGCGAAGCGTTGCAGCCAGACGTGTAGCAGCAAGCGCGGGTCTTCGCGATTGTTGGCCGTTCGACGCTCGAGCAGGAAGGCAAGCGTCGAGGCGATGAAGTCGATGATCATGAACGCCAGGAAGAAAGTGACCAGCTTCTCGAAGCTGCGCGGGTCGGCCGATTCCGGATGGAAGTACCGGTTGATGCCGTAGCTGATGGCGCCGAAGGCGAACATGATGTCGATAAACGGCGAAACCAGCGGCAGCAGGATCTGGAAGATGATGATGTTGGGCAGCGCCACCCAGCCGAGCACGCCTTTGCGCACGAACGCGCTCTTGTGTTTGAACACCGCCTGGAGAATGCCGAAGGACCAGCGGAAGCGCTGCCGCATCAGGCCGCGCGCGTTGATCGGGGCTTCGGTGAAAGCGAGCGCGCGGTCTTCGTACTCGACGCGATACCCCGCTTGCAGAAGCGCCATGGTGAGGTCGGCATCTTCGGCGACGGTGTCGAGGTGGAACTCGCCCGCTTCGCGCACGGCCGAAGTTCGCCACGCGCCGATCGCTCCCGGCACCACGCTGACCGCGCCCAGCAGGTCGAGCGCGCGCCGCTCGAAGTTCTGGCTGGTGACGTACTCCAGCGCCTGCCAGCGCGTCCACAGGTTCACGCGGTTTCCGACCTTGGCGTTGCCGGCGAGCGCGCCGATACGCGCGTCGAGGAAGTGCGGCACGAGCATGGAAATCGCATGGCGCTCGATCACGGTGTCCGCGTCAATGCCGACGAAGATCTCCTCGGTCACGAATTCGAGGCCGTAGTTCAGCGCGGCCGCCTTGCCGGAATTCGGCTTGGTCAGAATAACCACGCGCGGGTCGGCGGCGAAGACGCTGCGCGCGATGTCGAGCGTGCGATCGATCGAACCGTCGTCAATGACGATGACGCGCAGGTGCGGGTAGTCGGAGTTGAGCGCCGCGCGCACCGTTCGCTCGATGACCTTCTCCTCGTTAAATGCGGGGATGAGCACGGCAACCGCGGGCTTGAAGTCGGCCGCAGCGCTTGATTCGAGCAGCTTGCGCCGATGGAAGCGGTCGATGATGGCGAGCGTGCCGACCAGGAACAGGCGGCCGGACATGAGCACGTCGCCGATGAAGAAGAGCACGATAATCGAGTTCTGAATAAAGCCATAGAGCCAGAACCCGAAGCTGTCCAGCCGCGCCGACCACTGTTCGTTTGCCGAGATGGGGGGCATCACATCGTCGCGCGTCTTGCCCAGCAGGTTCGACACCGAAACCAGCTCGTATCCGCGGGCGCGCAGGTCGCGGATGATCATCGGAAGCGCGCGCACGGTTTCGCTGCGGTTTCCACCGCCGTCGTGCAGCAACATGATGTTGCCGCAGCGCTGATCGTCGCTGTCGCACGGCGGCAAGTGCTGCATCACGTTGAGCGTGACCTGCTCGGCGCTGGGCCGTGGGTTGTCCTTCCAGTCGTTGGGATCGAGCTTGTCGCCCACCGTGGTGTAGCCGAGAGACTGCACGATTTCCAGCGGGCGCACCTGGTCGGCGGTGTCGGGTTCCTGATCGATCGAATACGGCGGCCGGAAAAGAATGCTGCGCACCCCGAGCGTCGATTCGAAGAAGCGCTCCGGGAGGTTCAACTCAAAGCGCATGAAGCTTTTCCGGATGTTGCTGATGTCCGGGTGCGTCCAGGTGTGGTTGCCGATTTCATGGCCCTCGGCGTACATGCGCTGGACCAGCCCAGAGTACTTTTCCGCCTCGCTGCCGACGACGAAGAACGCTGCGGGCACATGCTCCTGCTTGAGCACGTCGAGGATCCTGGGCGTCCACTCGGGGTCGGGGCCATCGTCAAAGGTGATGACGATCTTCTTCGGGTGCGCGCCGTACTGGTCGATCTTGTACGGCGTGGGCAGCACTTGCATGATCTCGTCGGTGATGAGGCCGGTCTCAGGATCGAGCGTGTAGGTGCGCTTGCCGTCGGCGGGCATCCCCCCGATGCGGATGATCTCGCCCGCACCCTCCACGTCCACATCCTGGCCGGGCGGGACGACAGCCAGTTCCTTATCGATTCCGTCCTTGCCCGGCAAGTCCCAGATCGGCCACAGGCTCCGGTCTTCCGACCCCAGGCGCCAGAGCGCGAAGGTGTTGATGCCCAGTTTCACGGCGGCGCGCATCTGGTTGAGCGCGGTCACGGCGTCGAGGAACCAGATGTCGTGACGCTTGCCGTTGTCCTCCTCGAAGGAGACGTGCGGGTTCATGGAAACGTCGTCGAAGTCGATGTCGGCTTCGGAGTCGGACGCGCTCAGCCACGCTTCCTGGTTGCTGATGGAGCGGGCGCTGTCGATCTTGGCCTTGCCGCGCTTCTGCTCGACCAGCGACCAGTCGTAGCCATAGCTGCCGATGGCGCAGATGATCTTGTCCTTGGGAATGACCTTGAGCGCATCGACCAGGTTTTTGTTGAACCAATTCTGCGAGGCAATGGGCCCGACGTCGCCGCCCTGGAAGTGCTCGTCGTAGTTCATCAGGATGAGGCCGTCGGAGTGTGCGGCGAGGTAGGTGTAGTCGAAATCGTTGTCGTTGACGGGGACGGCGATGTGCAGCTTCAGTCCGCGCGCATGAAGGTCGGAGCTAAGCTCATTCACCAGCGCGTTGAAGCCCGGTTGCGACGCGGTGGGAAAGCCCTCGAAGTCGAGGGTCAGTCCCTTATAGTTGTCGCTGGCGAGGAACTTAGCCATGTCGCGGCGGAAACTGGCGCGCGCCTCCGCACTGTTGAGGAACGCGTCGATATGCTCGACCCACTGGTTCTTGGTGGGATCGAAGTTGTTCACCAGCGGCATGACTTCCGTCTCGGCCTTTTCCTGCTTGAGGAAGGTCATCACCTTGTCGTCGGCGGCGTGAACCACCCCGCCTTCGACGAGGGGAAAGAGATGGTTTTCGGGAGTGATGGCCTGCGTTTTTCCGTCGGGCGTGAGGACGTGGAGCCACTCGGGGTAGAGGATATCGATCTGGTGCACGTACTCGCGCAAGGACGCGAAACTGGCCGCGTCCCAGGTAACGTAGAAGGCGGCGCGGATGCCCTCGCCGGAGTTGAACTTGACCTGCGTCGGCGGCTTGCTGGGCTTCTTGTGGGAGGCGCGCGGATTGGCCTTCTTGCGCTCCTTTTCTTTCAGCGCTCGGTAAGGACGGTGCGGCTCGGTCAGCGCCAGGTTGGCGAGCGTGACGCTGCGAAAAACCGAAACGATAAAGAAGACGATGAGGACCGTGGTGACCAAACCGACGATGTCGAGCAGGCGGCGCACGTGTTTCCAGCGCTTACGGTGCGGGTCGTAGAAAATCGGTTTGGCCATCGCGAACTGCGGCTTTCGTCCTAGAATGTGCTGCGGAAGTCGCAGCGATTTATTGGCAGGAGGAATCCTGTTAATTCAGATGCAGAATACCATCAAATGGCGTGTTCTTCGCGGGTTCGGCGAGGTGGTCCGGGCGCACCGCGTCTGGTTCCTGGCCTTCGCCGGGGCCGCGCTGATCCTGCGTTTTCTGTTCGTCTTCCGCTTCCTGATGTACACGCCGGACTCGCTGTTGTACGCCGACTTTGCCAAAACCTGGATCCACTACCACGTGTACGGAGTATCGTCCCCCGACGGACCCATTCCCGCCGACTTCCGGTTGCCGGGATATCCAGCATACCTTGCGTTGTGTTTCCTGATCGCGGGAATCGACCACTACGGGGCGGCATGTATCGGGCAGGTATTTGTCGATTTGGGAACATGTTTCCTGGTCGCGGCGCTGGCGTGGCGCATTGCCGATGAACGCGCGGCGCGCTGGGCGTTCGCGCTGGCCGCATTGTGTCCGTTCCTCGCGAATTATGCCGGCACGGCGCTGACGGAAACGTGGTCTATCTTCTTTGCTGCGCTCGCCCTGTTGTTGGCGACGTACGGGGCCGGCGCGCTGCGGAATGCGCAGGAGTCACTGCGGCCATGGGCGTGGTGCGGGCTGGCCATCGGCGCCGGCGTGCTCTTGCGTCCCGATGGCGGGATGCTGCTCGTCGCGCTGCTGCTGTGGCTGGCGTGGAGATTCTTCCGATCACGTACCCACCCTTCCAACCACGGTCAGGGTGGGGTGCCCGCGCGGATTTTCAAGGCGGCACTACTGGTGGGGACCTTCACCTTCGTTCCGCTCGCCCCGTGGACAATTCGGAATGCGATCACGCTGCATGAGTTTCGGCCGCTCCCACCGGTGATGGTGGCGGGGCCCGGCGAGTACTACCCGCAGGGTTTTATCCACTGGGTGCGGACGTGGATCGTGGACTACGCGTCGCTGGAAGACATCGGATTCAAAGTGAGCGGCGAGGAGATCCCATTCAATCGCGTACCGAATCGTGCCTTCGATACGCCCGAGCAGCGCCAGCGCACCGAGGAGTTGTTCACCGCCTACAACGAAACGGTGGAGATGCCCCCGGAACTGGACGCAAAATTCGCGGAACTGGCGCGCGAGCGCATCCGGCGAAACCCGCTGCGGCATTACGTCGTGCTGCCGGCGCTGTGCGCGCTCGACATGTGGCTGCGTCCGCGGACCGAGATGCTGCCGGTGGACACCCACTGGTGGGAATTCGAGAACGATCCGCGCGACAGCGGCATCGCGATTGCGTTCGCCGTGTTGAACCTGGCGCTGCTGGCAACGGCGGCGTGGTCGCTGCGCAACTCGCGAAGCATGCCGTACGTCGGAATGCTGCTGACGTTTGTTGTCGTGCGGACCATGCTGTTGACGGTGTTCACACCGCCGGAGCCGCGGTACGTGCTGGAGTGTTTTCCGGT
>DAISJI010000083.1:0-3577 GCA_036821585.1 Terriglobales bacterium | reverse complement strand
TGTTGACGGTGTTCACACCGCCGGAGCCGCGGTACGTGCTGGAGTGTTTTCCGGTCGTGCTGGCGCTGGCCGGCGCGGTGGCGCGGAAACAATTGACGCATCCGTAGCGCTGGCTTCCAGCCGGCGTGTTCCCATTCGTAGCGCTGGCTTCCAGCCGGCAGTTCCGCTGGCATCTTGCCGGCGTGTTCCCTTCGTGTCCTCGGGGGTGAGTATTGTGTGGCTGGAAGCGGGGTCAGCCCGTAATCAACCCGCCGATGAGGTCGGTGATCTTTTCCACGCGGTGCTCGATGCACCAGCCCTCCAGCGATTCGACGATCTTCTCCGTCGCGCACGGGTCCCAGTAGCTGGCGCTGCCAACCTGGACGGCCGCGGCGCCGGCGAGCATGAATTCGATCACGTCTTCCGCCGTGGTGATGCCGCCGATGCCGATGACGGGAATGTCCACCGCGCGCGAAGCCTCGTAAACCATGCGCAGCGCGATGGGCTTGATGGCGGGGCCGCTGAGCCCGCCCACGATATTCGAGAGGCGTGGCTTGCGCGTTTCTGCGTCGATGGCCATGCCGACGAATGTGTTGACGAGGGAAATGACGTCGGCGCCCGCATCGGCGGCGGCTCGCGCCATTCTCGCAATGCTGGTGACGTTGGGGGAAAGCTTCACGATCAGCGGCCGCCGCGACGCCGACTTCGCGGTGGCCACTATTTCCTCGAGCAGAACCGGGTCGCTGCCAAAAGCGATGCCCCCGCGCTTGGTGTTGGGACAGGAGACATTGAGCTCGTAGGCGGCAATACCCTCGCCTTCGTTGAGAATGCGGATCACGTCCTGGTAGTCCTCACGCGAGTTGCCGAAGACATTGGCGATGACAACGATATTCTTTTCGCGATTGAGGCGGGGCAGCGTTTCCTCGACGAAGGCGCGCGCGCCAATATTCTGCAACCCGATCGAGTTCAACATTCCGGCGGCGGTCTCGAACAGGCGCGGCGGCGGATTCCCCGGCATCGGCTCCTTCGATAGTCCCTTCACCACGAACCCGCCCAGCTTGTGCAGGCTGACGATGTCTTCGAACTCGATGCCGTAGCCGAACGTCCCACTGGCCGCGATCACCGGGTTCTTGAATTGAAGCCCGGCAAAGCTCACGCTGAGGTCGGGCGGGGCGTTCGACCAGCGTGGCCGCGGGACATCTTTCATTGCGCGCTCCGGCCGGGCTGGCGCAGCGCTTCGGTGAGCACGCGCCCAACTTCCTTCGACGGCGCATTAATGCCGAGCAGGGAAGCGAGCGTGGCCACCATATCCACCGGCTCACAATGGGTGCGATAGGTCCCCGGTTCGAACGGCAGGCCGAAGAACGCAACGGGAACGTGCGTGTCGTAAAAATAGGGTGTTCCGTGGGTGGCCTGGCCGCCCTCCCACAGCGAGACGGTGAATGGCGGCGGAACCGATAGCACCCACCAGCCGCCGTACGGCGAGTAGCTGTGCAGGTACTGAATGCCCTCTTTGGTATTGGGGGCCTCGCCGCGCGCCAGCTGGGAGCGAGTGTAGTAACCGCGCATGCCGACCTGCTTCAGCGCCTCGCCGGCCGCGTGTTCCGCATCCTCTTCCTTGATCTTTGCGGCAGTGAATGCGTCTTCATTGAGAAAAACGTTCGTCACGCTGAACGCGCGCAGGTAGGAGACGTTTTTCCCCGGCGAGAAGCGGGCGTTCAACGCGGCGTTCACCTGTTCGCCGAGTTTCTTGAAACGAACGTCGGCAGCCGGAATCTTCAGGCTTGCCGCGTATTCGGGCGCGGGGCCGACACCGTGATCGGAAGAGAGAGCCAGCCAAACGTTCGCCAGCCCGATACGCTGGCCGATAAACGAGAAGAAGCTGCTGAGCTGGCGGTCGGTGGCAAGAATCATGGCGGGCATCTGCGGCGCATTCGGGCCCAGTGCGTGGCCGAGGAGGTCGTTTGCAGAAAGGCTGACGATCAGCAGGTCGGTAGTGGGCCCTTCGCCGAGCTTTTCGCGCTCGATGATGTCGCGCGCGAATTCGAGCTCGTAGTCGTTGGCCTGCGGGGTTTTTCCGACGATGTTGTACCAATCCGCGATCCCGGCCTTAGCTGGCTTCCTCGCATTGCCCATGACTTTGCCGGCGGCGTTTTTCCACTCCTGGTTCCAGTAGCCCTCGGCCTTGCCCGAAGCGTTGAGCTTGGCGACCCAGTCGGGCAGCGCGTTCATGTAATAGGTCGAGGTCTGCCAGTGGCCGTTGTCCGCATCCACCCAGTAGGCGGCATTCGCGGTGTAACCGCCCGGCAGTACCGCCGCGCGCGGCTTCAGCGAAATGGCGAAGACGCGCGATTTGTTGTCGGTGGAGAGCTTCAGCTCGTCGCCGATGGTGTCGGCCAGAAGCACGCGCGGGGAAAACCCTGCGCCGGTTCCGTCGAGCAGCTTTACCGTGTCGTCGGAGCCGACGGGAACCATCTTCTTGCGCGCCCCGTCCCACCACTCGTTGGCGAAAACGCCGTGGCCGTCGCTGTAGGCGCCGGTGAACAGCGTCGCATGTCCGGGACCGGTCTCGGTATTGGCGTAGTTGTAGTTGCAATTCACGAAGTGCGCGCCGAGGTCGGTGAAGAGCCGGAAACCGCCCTGGCCGAGCTGGCCGTGAACCCGGTCGAGGTAATCGCCGCGGAACTGGTCAATGATAATGATCACGACCAGCTTCGGCTGCGCGTCATAGGCCGATGCCGGGGCGAAACCGGACAGCGCGAGACATACCAGCAGTACGGTACAAGTGCGTTGCAGGATGATTTTCATCGCGACATTAGTGTACCGAAAACATCTGTTGTCGAGTGCTCAGTTCTCAGAGCTAAGTCGGTCTCGCTGAGCACTGAGCACTGAGCACTCTGCACTGAGCACGCTTTCTTTTGGTATCATCGCACCACTCCCGCAATTGAATACTCTTGGAGGAAGCACGTGAAACGGATCATCGCGACAGTTGCCGCTTGCCTGGCCGGAGTCATCGCGATTTCGGCAGCGCCGCCCCAGGAGGCAAAGACGGTGGTGAAAGACCCGAAGGCAGCATTGATCGCGCGCGGCAGGTACCTGGTCGGCTCCGCGGGACAATGCGGCAACTGCCATACGCCAACGGACAAGAAGGGTCAGCCCGTCCGTGCGCAGGCGCTACAGGGCGCACCGATTTGGTTCAAGCCCACCGTCCCCATCCCCGGTTGGGCGGACATGTCGCTGCCCATCGTGGGATTGCCCACCATGGCGTCCGACGACGAAGCGATCACCTTTCTCATGACCGGCAAGCACAGTGACGGCAAAATGGCTGCGCCCCCGATGCCGCAATATCGCTTCAACCGCAGGGACGCCGAAGCCATCGTCGCCTACCTCAGATCACTCGATCAGGGTGCGGGCGCAACGCCGGGGTCGAAGTAAAAACGGATTTTGTATTTCGTATTCCGGGTTCCGGCTGGCGAGAGTCGGGTGGCCCACCCTAGCTGGTTTTGCTAGGGTGGGGAAGTTGCCCCATATCCGCCCGCCTTTGGCAGATGGGGGACGTAGGGATCGCCGGTTGCTCCAAGTTCGCGCCCGCAGTTCC
>DAISJI010000082.1:8161-9732 GCA_036821585.1 Terriglobales bacterium | reverse complement strand
AGCAGGGCTTACTTCTGCTCGGTTGATAACAGTTTAAACGTAAGCGTTCCCCAAAGCATGCGGGCCCGCATTTGCACCGGAATATGGCGCGCGTCGTCGGAGTACCAGATCCAGACGCGGCCGCGGTCCTTGAGAACTCCGGAGCTGGCCTGGGGAGCGACCCGGATGGTATTGAACACGCCTGCCGGAACCTTGACCTGCTCCTTGCTTTCGACGCGCACGATCACGTCGAGGGTCTTGTTGCCGTCGTTGAGTGGAAAAATGTAGGCGTCGCCGACAACGAGTTTCTGGGCGCCGACGTAGAAGATGCCGGAGACAACATCGGTGACGCAGCCGGGGATGTCGTACTCGACGTGCTTGACCTCGCTGTTCTTGAGGTTGGTCTCGTCGAGGATGCTCTTGCGGCGCGCGTAGTTGAAGTTGATGAGGGTCTCGCGCTTGTGAAAGCCCTCTTCGGCGTGCTTGTTGATGGACTGCGAGCAGGAAGTGCGGCGGTCGAAGACGGACTGGAAGCGGTCATGTACCGGGTAAAGCGCGGAGACGAAGCCGCTGGATTCGGCGGTACCGGTAATGCGCTGCATATTGAGCCCGGCGTCTTCGAGAGTGAAGCGCGCCGTGCCGGCCGTCCAAAGTCGCCATTCCGCCTGGTAGATGAGTGTCAGGCCGTTGGGAAATTGGTAATTCGGCGGCGGCGGGTGGATGGCGGACGCGTTGGAAACCACTGGGAGTTGCTCGGTCGCGGGCTGCTGGGCGGTGGCGCGAGGAAAGGCGAAAAGCAAAAGTAATATCCACCACAGAGGACACAGCGAGACACGAAGGGAAACCTCCAACCTCCGCCAAAAGCGTGCGGAAGGGCGGGGCAACCGAGTGAGGTGGAATCGTCGCATTCGGAAGAAAGCGCTCAGCGGACCCACACCAGCTTCACGGCCATCGCTATGACCATCGCCAGAGTGCCTAAAAGAGCATTGTACTCGCGGTGCTTGCGGTAGCGCTGCCAGGAGAAGGACCCGGTATCGGCAGTGCCTTTTCGGAAACGCGGTAACAGGCGCGGCACGCGGCGGGAATAGTCGTCGAATTCGGGAAACTTGCCGCGCAGAAATTCCTCCTCCGACCCGATCACCGGCAGGTAGACGGCGACGAACAGAACGGCAATAGCGACGACGATCCACCAGTTCAAAGCGGCAGCGGCAAATCCCGCACCAATAACGATTGATCCAAGGTAGAGCGGGTTACGCGTGCGGGCATAGGGACCGGTGGTGGTGAGGGCGGCGTTCTTGGTGATGTGTCCGGAGGCCGCGGCGCGGAGGGCCACGCCGAGCAGCGCGATGCAGGCGCCGATGGCGAACGACAACCAAGTGGGGCGGGCGAGCCAGATGTACAGCGCAGCGAGAGCGAAGCCCAGAGGCACGCGGATGCGTCGAGCGATGCGCGCCCAGCTCATGCAGCAACCTCCAACAGTCTGCGGGCGGCGGTGATGACGTCGGCGGCGGTGATGCTGAGCAGACCGGGATCGGGTTCGGCGGAATGAGACATGTCGGTGCGGCTGGCAGGATGGCGAAGCACGATGGCGC
>DAISJI010000082.1:6076-8061 GCA_036821585.1 Terriglobales bacterium | reverse complement strand
GAAAACCGACGAGGGAGAAGTTCTGCTCGATGACGTGGCGGCCGGAGGGAGCGACTACTGAGGTATAGAACATGGTTGCCGGTTTTTCGCGGGGAGTTGAAAAGCCGATGCGTGAGCCGGCGCCGGCAAGCTGCGCGACCAGGGCGGATTTTATCGATCCCTGAAAATCAATCGCGACTTCGTAGCGTTGGGCGCGCAGGCCGCGAAAGGTGTTGAGCACTTCCACCCAGGTCTCCACTGCATAGGGAGCTTTGCGCCAGGCGAGCGTGTTGACGACATGCACGTGATCGACGAGCGGGCGCTGTGGACTGCGCGGTCCCGCGAGCGGAGTTCCGTCGGCCACAAGCAGCGGCGCCCAGCGGCGCTCAATGGCCCAGCCGATTTCGGATTCGGGGAACGCCTCGCGGAGGGCGGCGGCGGCGGGGAGCGCGTGCAGGACGTCGCCCATGGAGCCGAGGCGCACGATGAGCAGGCGCTCGGGCATCAGCGGTCCTTCTGGCCACGAAGATTAGCGATGAAAGAAGACGCGGAGTGGTCCTTGGGGTCGCCGACGATGGCGACGCGCCCGCCGCAGGCGATGACCTCGTCGCGTTCGGGGACTGAGTCGGCGGTGTAGTCGGTGCCCTTGGCGTGGACGTTGGGGCGAATCTCGCGAATGAGGGCGCGGACGTCGGACTCGCTGAAGATGACGATGGCGTCCACGTCCTCGAGAGCAGCCAGGATTTCGGCGCGCTCGGTGTCGGGCATGAGCGGGCGGCCCGCACCCTTGAGGGTGCGAACGGATTCGTCGGAGTTGATGGCGACGACGAGACGTCCGCCGAGTTCCTTGGCGGCGCGCAGGTAGCGGATGTGTCCGACGTGGAGCAGGTCAAAGCAGCCGTTGGCGAGGATGACGCGCTCGCCGGCGTTTCGCCAGTGCTCGACACGGCGGCGCAGTTCGTCGCGGGTAAGGACTTTGGCGTCGTGGCTCAATGCGGTGCGCTCTCGATGGCGCGCAGCAGTTCGTCGCGGCTGACGGTGGCGGTGCCGCGCTTCATGACGACGATGCCGCCGGCGAAGTTGGCCAGACGGGCGGCGTCTTCGGGATCGGCCCCGGCAGCGAGCGCGGCGGTGAAGGTAGCGATCACGGTGTCGCCCGCGCCGGTGACGTCGGCAACCTGGTCGGAGCCGTGGATCGGAATTTCAACGGGGGCGCGGTGAGGCTGGAAGCAGACCATGCCATGGCGTCCGCGGGTGATGACCAGCGACTGTAGGCCCATTCGGGCAAGAACATCTTTGCCGGCGTCGAGAAGGCGCGGGGTGTCGGCGCCGATGCGGATGCGAAGTGCCTCTTCGACTTCCGGCTCGTTGGGAGTGGCTGCGGTCACGCCGCGAAATTCGAGCATGCGGTAGCGCGAGTCGAGGGTGATGGGAACTTTGTCGAAGGCGCCGGTGGCGCGCAAGGTATCGAGCAAGTCAGGGGTGACGCCGCCGTAGCCGTAGTCGGAGACGAGCAGCGCGTCCGATGCCGGCGAAAATTCGCGGGCGGCCTCGAGCAGCCGGTTGCGGTAGAGGCGCGGCAGATCGGTCTCGGGCTCGCGGTCCACGCGCACCACCTGCTGGCGCGCGCTGTGCGTTTGTCCGGCAAGGATGCGGGTCTTGGTGACCGTGGGGCGGCCCTTCACTTTCGACACCCCGGAAAGCCCGATATGTTTTTCGTGGAATGCTTGGAGCAGGAGGCGCCCGGTCTCGTCGTCGCCAACCACGCCGACGGGGAGCGCGGTGACGCCAAGCGCGGCGAGGTTGTAGACGGCGTTGGCTCCGCCGCCGGGAACCACGGTGCGCTCGCGGTGGCGCAGGATGAGCACCGGAGCTTCGCGGGAGACGCGGGAGATTTCGCCGTAAATGAACTCGTCGGCGACGAGGTCGGCGAGGACGGTGATGGTCAGGCGCGGGAAGGCGTCGACGATGCGGCGCAGGCGGGCGGAATGTTTGGAAGTCTTCAA
>DAISJI010000082.1:0-5976 GCA_036821585.1 Terriglobales bacterium | reverse complement strand
TCGAGCAGTTCGAGGCGGAGGTGGGCGATGTGGAGGGGCTGGAGGCGGGAGGCGAGCGGGCCGAGGTTGATCGAGTCTTTTTCGGTGGTGACGAAGCCGGTGGCACGCGCCTGCTGGGCTTTCGCGGTGAGATAGCCCACGTCGGCGGCGGTGTAGGAGTGGTGATCGCGGAAGACGACTTCGCTGGCAAGCACGATGCCGCGGGCGCGGAGGTCGTCGAAAAAACGCTTGGGGCGGGCGATGGCGCAGAAGGCGAGCACCGGGCCGGAAGGCAAATCAAGGTCGACGGTGCGGCGCAGGCGCCAAACATGCTGGCCGGCGCGGAGAGGCAATTCGTCCGCGCTGATTTCGGGCGCGAGAACCACGGCGTCGGCGCGCGCGATGGAGCGGAGCGGCTCGCGCAAGCGTCCGGCGGGAATGAGGCGGTCGCGCAGGTCGGCGTCGGTGAGCAGAACGATATCGAAGTCGCGCGCAAGCTGTCGGTGCTGGAAACCATCGTCGAGTAAGTGCAGGCGGGGACCGTATTTTTTCTCCGACCAGAGGCCGGCAGCGTGGCGCCGCTCGCCCACGATGACGGGCACACCGAGCTGCTGCGCGATGAGCAGAGGCTCGTCGCCGAATTCGGTGGGGGAGCCCGCGGGATCGACCTGGAGCACGCCCTTGGTCTTGCGGCGGTAGCCGCGGGAGAGGACGTCGAAGGCGATGCCGCGCTGCTTGAGCATATGGCCGAGGGCGATGACGAAGGGCGTCTTACCGGCCCCGCCGACGGAGATGTTGCCGACACTGACGACCGGGCCCTGCAGCCGGCGAGCGCGCAAACGGCCCGAGTCGTAGAGCAAGTTACGCAGCCGGACACTGGCGCCAAAGAGGGCGGAGAACGGCATCAGGCGTTCTCCTTTTGCGAGAGTGCAGCAGACGAAAGTGGGCGTGGCATCAGGGTTTCGATGCGGGCGAGGGTGCGGGCGGTGGCGCCGGCATTGACCTGCCACGTCTCGCGAGCGCGGTCGCCCAGGGAGCGGCACGCTCCCGGGTCGGCGAGCAGCCCGTCTATCGTGGAACCGAGCTGGGTGGCATTGGCGATGCGGATAGCGTGCGCGAGGATGAAGCTGTTGACGATGTCGCGGAAATTCTCCGTGTAGGGGCCAACGACAATCGGGACGCCGAAACGTGCCGCTTCCAGGATGTTGTGCCCGCCGCGCGGAACGAGGCTGCCTCCGATGAAAGCCACATTCGCGAGTTGATAGAGGTCGGCGAGTTCGCCGATGGTGTCGAGGAGGAACACGCCGCCTTGATGGAAGGGGCCGCCGTCCCACTGCGAGCGTCGCCAGAAGCTCATGCCGGACGATGCGAGCAGGCCGGCAACCGCGTCGAAGCGCTCAGGATGACGGGGGGCAAGAATGAGCAGTGTGCCTGGAAAGCGGCGCTGAACTGCGCGGAGCGCATCGAGAACGATTGGCTCCTCCCCTGCGACCGTGCTGCCGCAGACGATCACGGGCCCGGTCGTGGCGTGGCGAAGCTGCCGGACGAGGGCCGAAGTCGAGCCGGCGGGAATGTCGAACTTCAGATTGCCGACCGCTTCCACGCGATCGGGAGAGGCGCCAATGGCGACGATCCGTCCGGCGTCTTCGCGGCTCTGCGCCAGGAAGAGGTCCACGTTGTCGAGCACCGGCGCGAGCAGGCGGGAGACCATGCGATAGCGGGGGAAAGAACGATCGGAGATGCGGGCATTGATGACGGCAACCTTCGCGCCGCGCTCGCGGGCGAGACGGAAGAAGTTGGGCCAAAGCTCGGTTTCGGCGACGACGATGAATTCGGGCTGGAGCAGGTCGAAGTAAGGGCGCAGGGCGAAGGTGAAGTCGAGGGGAAAGAAGAAGACGTTTTCTTCGCCGAAGCGTTCGCGGGCGAGCTTCTGTCCGGTGGCGGTAGTGGTGGAGATGACGACGCGATGACCGGGGAAGCGCGACCGCAGCTCCTGGATGATGCGGCTGACGGCGAGGACTTCGCCGACGGAAACGGCGTGGACCCAGATGGCGCGGCGGCCGTCGGAGCGGAGGCGCGCGGGGACGCGTCCGAAGCGCTCGGCGAGTCCGGCGCGGTACTTGCCGCTGCGGAGCATCTGGAGGACCCAATAGGGCAGGGTCAACAGCAGGGCGACCGCGAGGACGGCGCTGTAGAGGAAGGTCATCAAGCGAAGGGCTATTGTAAGGCCATTCCCATTTTGGGCCGGGGAAGCAAGGCACATTGGCAGGCAATCACACTTCTTCACAACTAATCGGAAAAGCCTGTGTTGCCATTCAACTGGATATCCGTTGGGAGAATTGCGCCCCACACGCCGCAAAAGCGGCGATCTGTAGGACACCCAAGGTAAACGCAGTAGAATCGGGCGATGGTGAGTTCAAGGTGGAAGCGATTTGCTATTCCCACACATGGCAAAACCGGGCATGTGTGGGGCGCCCTGGCGCTGAGCGTGGCGCTATGCGCGGTGGCGTTTGCGGCCAAGGATTACGTGTCGCCAAAGGCGTTTCCGGGCAAGACGTATCCGGCGCACGACGCGCACGACGATGAGAAGGTGACGATCGCGGCCGACCCATACGACATGCCGGACAAGGCGTCGGCGGTGTTCAACCTGAATTACCGGGACAAGGGCCTGCTGCCGGTGTACCTGATCGTCACCAACGATGGTGACGATCCGGTGGCGCTGACGGCGGTCAAGATACAGTTGGTGACCACCGACCGGTCGAAGATCCTGTCGGCGACCAGCGAGGACCTGTACCGGAAGTTTTCGCGGGTGAAGCGGCGGGGCGACGAAGTGAGCCGGAACCCGCTGCCCATCCCGCTGCCGCGGCATCCGGATGCGGGAATACCGAAGGAAGGCGTGAGCGAACTGCAATACGCTCCCTTCATGGCCAAGGCAGTAGAGCCACATTCGACGGTGGCAGGATTTGTGTTTTTCGACGTCGGGGGAATCAGCCAGCCGCTGGCGGGCGCGCACCTGTACGTGATGAACGTGCGCGACGCCAACGGGCACGACCTGATGTTCTTCGACGTGGCGATGGAAAAGTACCTTTCGTACCGGCCCTGAAATACCAGCAGTTCATACGTTATGAGTCGGAGGAGCTATGCGCTCTCATTTGTTATTCGTACTTCTGGTGGTTGCGCTGATGGCCACCGTCGCGTGCAGCGGCGGGTCAAGTTCGCCCACCACCAATCTCACCGCCACACCGACGGTAAAGCCATCGGTAGTGCAGGTAACTCTCGGCGACGATCCGGCGGACCGGGTGGCGTCGCTGAGCATCACCATTAACTCGGTCACGCTGACGTCCATCAGCGGATCGACGGTGTCGCTGGTATCGAGCCCGACCACGGTCGAGATCTCCAGCCTGGCCGGTACGACCACGCCGCTGGGAACCGTTGAGGTAGCGGCCGGAACCTACAACAAGGCGACAATCTCGCTGGGCGGCGCGACGATCACGGTTGTGGACCCATCGAACGGCACGACCGTGCAGAAGACGTTTCCCGCGCCGGCCAATCCGTTCAACATCAACTTGAACCCGGTGTTCGTGTCGGACGGAACGGCGCTGGTGATCAACATGGACATGGACCTGCACGCGTCGGTGGCCATCGATTCCAACGGCAACATCACGTTCAACCCGCTGTTTATCGCGTCGCACGGGAAGATGGTGGGGCCGCCGACGGGTGTCGGGCCCAATCCATTTACCGGTGGGGTCGAGCGCACGCTGGGCACGGTGAGCGCTGTCTCCGGTTCGAGCTTCAAGATCACGACAGCAATCGGGTTGCGTTCGCTGACCTTCACCACCAACAGCTCGACGGTGTTCAAAGGCATCGGCGGAGTGGGCTCGCTCCTGACCGGCATGCTGGTGATCGTGGGCGGGCAAGCGCAGCCGGATGGCTCGCTGCTCGCAGTCGGAGTCATGGTGGTCAACGGGCTGCGGAACGCAACCGGCGCGATCGGCATCGTGGCGAAAACCACGGGAACGCCGGTGACACAATTCACTCTGCTCGCGCAAGGCATAGTTTCACCCACGGCGTTGTCCGGCATGGCGCCGGTACCGCAGGCGGCAGTCACGGTCAATGTAACGACCGGAACGCACTTCCAGCCTGATACCGACGGCGTGGACATGACCGGAGTGAGCCTGACGTTCGACGCGAGCACCTTGTCGCCGGCGCAGGTAGTGGAAGTAGACGCCGGGGCCAACATCTCCCTGACCAGCGGCACAATCATGGGCATGCTGCCTGTGCTCGGCACGTTGACCGCAACGCAAGTACAACTGGAACAGCAACCGGTGGCGGGAACAATCAGCGCCCTGACGGCGAATTCGTTCACCCTGACCGTCCCCACCGATGGCGTATTCGCGACCCTGACCAAGACGCCCACGATCACGGTCTACAAGCAGGCGGGTACCACGCTGAGGAACAGCCTGGTGCTGGCGAACGGCCAGAAGGTGGTCGTGCGCGGGCTGCTGTTCAATAACAGCGGGTACAAAATGGTGGCAACCGGGATCGGGCTGTTGCAGTAAGGCAGGCTCAAGGCGTAAGGCAAGACGGCTCCGGAGATATCCGGGGCCGTTTTTCTGTGCCGCCTGACGCCTTACGCCTTGGGCCCGCTTGCCTGGTCCATGGCGCGGTTGGCGAGCTTGTCGGCGGCGGAGTTGTGGGCGCGGCGGACGTGCCGGATGCGGAACCAGTCGAGCTGGCGGACGAGAGCGCGGGCCTGCTGGTAGAGGTCGATCAACTGCGGGGCGCGGACTTTGTATTGGCCGTTCATCTGCTTGACCATCAATTCGGAGTCGGCAATCACTTCCAGCGCGCGGGGGCCGTGGTCAACGGCGTAGCGGAGCGCGGCCAGCAGGCCGGAGTATTCGGCGAAGTTGTTGGTTTGGTGGCCGAGGTACTCGCTGAGCTGGGCCACCGAAGTTCCCTTCTCATCTTCAATGACAACGCCATAGCCGGCCGGGCCGGGGTTGCCGCGGGCGCCGCCGTCCACGTGCGCGAGGAGGTAGTGGTCGGGACGACCGGGGGGAATGGGGTCGGGGAATAAGCTGGGCGAGGACGTCTTCTTACGAGGATAAGATCGAAAAGGCATTGGTGATTGAGTGATTTGTGATTTTGCGACTTGAAAATGGATCCTTCGTGAGCCGCACACCAATTACTAAATCACAAATCACTAAATCACAAATGTTAACGGCCATGGGCGAGGCGGGTGGCGAGGCGTTCGGGGAGGTCGGCGTCGCGGATGCGCTGCTGCGCGGTCTCCATATCGTAGGGGACGCGGAAATAGGACACCTGCCAGGGCTCGGTGTCGAAGACCGCGAAGGCGGCGCGCCAATCGCCGTCGCGGGGCTGGCCGACGGAACCGGGATTGATGAGGTAGTGGCAGGCGGGGTCGAGAGCGAAGTCGAAGGACTCGGCATCGCGCTTGGAGTGATAGACGGGCCGGATGACGGCGGCATCGTCGCGTCCGGCGAGGAAGCCGCCCTGCACGTGGGTGTGGCCGAAAAAAGTGACGCCGGGGGAGTTGGTATCGAGGAGGCGCTGCGCGTCGGGCAGCATGAGCAGGTACTCGTCCTCGTCGGCGGGCGACCCGTGGACGAACTGCACGTTTTCGATGCCTTCGATCTTGAGCGGGCCCTGCGGCAGGTCACGGAGCCAGTTCAGGTGGCCGCGCTCAAGCATGGTGCGCGACCAGAGGACGGCGAGCCCGGCGATGGGATTGAAGTCGGTCATGTTGCTGACGCCGGAGCAGGCCTTGTCGTGATTGCCGCGAACGAAGATGCCGCCCAAGGCGCGCGAGCGGGCGATGACCTCATTGGGGCTGGCGCCGTAGCCGACGACGTCGCCGAGGTTGACGACAGCATCGTGCTCGGGAGCGGCCGCAAGGCAGGCCTCCAGCGCCTCAAGGTTGGCGTGAATATCACTGAGCAGGAGAATGCGCACGAGTAAGGATGGGATTATAGA
>DAISJI010000081.1:0-9752 GCA_036821585.1 Terriglobales bacterium | reverse complement strand
AGTTGTCAGTTGTTCGTTCCGAGTTGGCGAGGATCCGACGCAACTCAGAACTCGAAACTCAGAACTCGCAACTCGATGCAAGTACCCGCCGGGATGTTGGCGCCCCGGATTCCCGCATCCACTCTGAGTTTGACAGGATTTTTCGCGAGTATTATTTTGTCGCTAACACTGGGAAAGGAGGGGATCCAGCAAACGATGAAATACAACATACGCGGCTACAGTGAGGTGGCTGAGGCTTAGAGCGTCGCTCGCTCTACTGCTTCTTCAGACGGTGGTACCGTAAGTCCTCATCGAGCCCGATGAGGCCGGTGGTTTGACGAAGGCGCGAACGCGACGCCTTAGCCAATTCCAACAGTTCACCGGCGCCCTGTGAATCCCCGACGGGCGGATTCGCAGGGCGCTTTACTTTTCGGCTCCAGGCTCTAGGCTTTCGGCTCTGGGCTCCGGACGGCCCAATCCAGAACCTTGTATATGACCTTCCGCGCCGTTTCGGCGACCTGGTATTCCTCCAGTTCCTCCAGCGTCACCCAGCGCGCCTGCACCGCGTCTCCCCCAGCCCGCAACTCGCCACCGAGCAGCCGGCACGCAAAATCGATCAGTACGTAGTGGTACTGGATACGGCCGTCCGGCTCGCGGTAAACAGCGTCGAAAACCCCCAACACCTCACCGGCTTCCACCTGCAATCCGGTCTCTTCCAGCGCTTCGCGCACGGCGCACTGGCGCAGGGTTTCGCCGAGCTCCAGCGCTCCGCCGGGAATGGACCACTGTCCTTTGAGCGGCTCGCTCCCGCGCTGCACGATGACGGCGCGCCCCTGGTGCACAATCACGGCGCCCACACCGACCAGCGGACGGTCTGGATAGTCGCGTTTCATGGGAAGACCTAGCTCTTAGCTGTTAGCTCATAGCTTTTACCTCTTAGCGCCTGCAAAAGCAAAGCGCGCAGCCATTGCCGCGCGCCCGCCAAAAGCTAAGAGCTTTGTTACGAAAATATTCCTCTCGGGTTGAAGTCCACGATTTTCCAACCCTTTTTGGTGCGTTCCATCTCGAACTTGATCTGCCCGTTACGGCGCTGCGGGCTGCCACCGGCCTTGGGGATCTCTTCCATCTGCCAATCCACCAGCACCACGCCCTTACTGCCCTCGATGGCGCTGTTGGAAATGGAATAATGCACGCGGAAGGAATCGTAGCGGGCGAAGAGCGCCGCGATCTGGTCCTCGAAGCTGAGGTAGCCGTCCATCTTGTCCTGGTCGAACGCGCCCAGCATCAGCCGCTGGCTGTGGCCTTCCAGCCCATCGCGCACCTGCCCGAGAACGTCGTTCGCCACCGCCTGCGAAAACACATCCGTGTTCAGCTCGTCCTTCGGCGCGTTCTTCTTGTCATTCTTCTTTTTGTCTTGTTTGTCTGTCTGTACCTTGTCGCTGGAGTTCTGTTGGCCGGAGTCACCGCTCGACGACGGTTGCCGCGCGAACGACGCCGTAGACGCCAGGCCAAGGACGAGAAGAACTGCAAACATCTTGCGCATAGAACACTCCCATTCGAAGCGCGCCCACCCGGCAGCACGCCTGCTTCTTAAGATGCCGATTATTGTATGGCAGACGCACTTTTGCCGCGGCCGCAGAAAATAAACCCCGGCGTCATGCCCGCCGGGGTCGATCGATGGACCAAAACTGCTCTACATTCCCTGCACGTTCAGGACGATGAACACGGTCACATGGCTTCCGCCGCCGGTCAGATCGCCCGGGGCCTGTGCCCCCGACGAGTCTCCCAAGTTGCGCAGGATGCGCGCGGCGCTGGCCCGGAAGAGAGAGCGCGCCGCCGCGTCCAGCTCCGCCGGATTACGCACCGACTCCACGTTCACAACCGCCGTATTGCCGTTGGGCAGTTGCACCGCGTAGGTGTGGCCCGACATGCCGGACGCCTGCGCGCTGTAATGCACCGCGGACCGGTTCGTCCGGCGCGCCGTTTCGAACGAGGTACCGATGTCGCCGACACCCGACATGGATTCGAAGCTCAGCAGCGATTTCGCCAGGTCGCCGATGGTGATCTCCAGGTCCGCGCTGCCGCACGGCATGGTGCCGCCGCTCGACAACCGCAGGCCCACACAGGCGCCGTCCTCGAGTTCGATGAGGATGCGCTGCGAACTGGCCAGCACCGTGCCTCCGCCACCCGCCGAGCCGGAGCCGCGCAGGCTGAAGTGGGCGATGGCCGCCGACTTGTCCTGCGCCGTCTTCTGTTTCGTCAGGTGCTGCGGATCAACCACGATCATTGCCTGTAACTGCGTCACGCCGACCATGGCGGCCGGGGCCGCGTCCGAGTCGCGACTCGACCGTGCCGGACGATTCAGGCCCTCCACCGCGGTCCACGTCAACCCGCCCAGCACTGAACGTCCCGCAGGCACATCGAACGTGTCGCCGGCCACCGTGACGCCGTTGATCTGCAGCGCAATCGGTATTCCGCTGGCGTCGGCGTCGCCGGCGTTACGGGCGCGGAAGCGCACCTGTACCGCGTCGCCCACCTTCGGCATCGAGGGCGTAAAGCTGACATCGGCCGCGGCGATGTGAACGTCCGCCGTGCCCGAACTGCCGCTCTTCAACTGCGCCGAACTCGGCGACACCGGCCCGCCGAATCCCGCCGCGCTCCGGCTCCACGTGCCCTGGATACGGTTGTACCCGCGCGCCGACGACACCGCGCCGCAGAAGTTCTGGGTCAGCGACAGGTCGAAGTAGAACGGGAAGTACTTGGTCGCCGTCGAGGTCCCGTTGCTGATCGTCACCGCCAGGAAGTAGGTCTTGATCCCATCCTGCGCCAGCGTGTTGGTCAGAGTGAATGACGGCGACGGGCTATAGGAGCCGCCCGAATAGGTGCTCGATCCGCTCGCGCTGGAGAAGCTGAGCGGGCTCGCGCCGACCGGGGAGTGATTGCCGTCTTCCCACTGCCAGCTCAGGCTGGGCACGTTGAATCCGCCCAGCGCCTGCCAGGAGACGTTCAGTTGCAGCGGCGTCCCGTTGGCTATCACGCCGGTGCAGGAATTCGCTCCCGTGTTGGCGGTAACGTTCAGGTCACCAACATTGAACAGCATCTGTACCTGCACGCCCACCGGGTCCGGCGAGGTCACCGTTCCCTGCCGCACCGCCGCGTGCTGGATGCCGTTGATGCCGATCGCATACCCGCTCGCCGGGCCGGTCTGGATGTTTCCGTTCGGGTCAACTGCGGCGCTTACGCGCAGCACCAGTGGCGTGCCGGTCGGGACGGCGTTCGTCGAGCCTAGTGGCGTGGTGTCGGTATTGAAAGCGTCGTGGATCGCCAGGTCGGCCGTGCCCGGACAAGGCGCCGTAATCGGCGCGATGCCTCCGGTGGTACAGATCATGCTCAGCGTCACCGAGAACTGCTCGGCCAGTCCGCCGTTGATCTGCAAGGCGCTGCCCGTGTTGCTGGTGCAGCCGGTACCCGTGCAGTTATTCGCCGACGATGTTAACGATGCCGCAACGGTGGTGAGTGTCGTCCCGTTGGTCAGCGCAATCCAGACGGTTGCCTGGCGCTGCGCAGTCACGGTCGCACCGTCCAGCATTTGCACGATCACCTGCGCGAAGTATGGGCCGTTTTGCAGCGCGTTGTTGGACGTCGAAACCGTCGCGGTGAAGAACCCCGGGCTGCCCGCCGCGAAGTTGCCGATGCTGATCGACGTGCTCGACTGTCCGGCGACCGCGCTAAACATCGAAGGGCTGAAGGCGTAGGAAGACGCCCCGTCCACCGCGCCTTGGAATGTTGCACCCGTGGACCACGGTCCGGTGCCGCTGATGATCAATGGAGCGGGATTCTGTTGCGTGCCCGGCCCGTTCACCACGAAGCGCCAATTCGCCATCGCCACGCTGAAGGTCAGCGAGTTGTTGGCGTAGTTCAGGTCGCCGTTCGTGTCCGGATCGACTTTCACCTTTACCGTGCCGGTGCCGGAGAACGTCGTGTTGCCGTGGACATCCGGCGCCACCGCGTGGAGGGTCACCTGCTGCGAAGCGCCCGGAGCCAGCGGCGAGACCAGCGTCGTGGAGCCTGCCGGAATTCCGTTGACCTCCAAGGTCACCGACTCGTTGCCGGCGCTGCTCACTCCGCCGTTGTTCCTGATCGTTACCGTGTAATCCACGCCCTGGCCGTCCAGCCATGGCGCCGCCGCGCTGAACGTGATGGACGGTGTTGCGCTCAGAACCTGCAGATCCGGCAGACCGACCGCCTTAACGTACAGCGTGTACGTAATGGACAGCACCGGGTTGGTACCCGGCAACTGCACGGTGATCACCAGGGGCGTCACCACGGTCGTGGCCGAACTGGACGCGGAAACGGTCAGGTCGAACGTACCGTTCGCCAGAACCGAAGTGGTCGGATTGATGTTCACCGTGAACCCGACGACCGAGACCGGCGGCACGATCGTTGCCGTGCCGTTGAACGACGCGCCCGTCAGCTTCAGGCTGACCGTTTGCGGAGTCGTGCTGCCCATCTGGATTTGCAGCGGGTTGCTGGCGTCGTTCAGGAAGAGGTTGGTGGAGACGATCTGGGGACTGATGACGACAAAGGCTTCCGCCGCCGACCGCGTGACCCCGCGATTGGTACCGGTGAAGGTCGCCGCGAAAGCTCCCGGCGACGTTCCCGCTGCGGCCGTGACCGTGAACACTTGCGTGGTGTTGTTCACGTTCGCGCTCGCGGGAGTATAGGTGATGCCGGTATACGCTCCCGAGGCCGTCACCGGAATCGCAAACGGTGTGGTGCCAAATGTCTGCACCTGGACGGTCACGATCTGACTTGTGCCGGGCAGGATGTACTGCGGGACGAGCGGGTTTTGCACGGTCACGATAAAGTCCGCGACATCATACGGGAGCGTAAAAGTGTCGTCCGCCGTGCTGCTTTGCGGAATCGCCGTCGTCAGCGTGGCCGTTCCGATGAAGCTGCCGGGCAGACTGCCATTGAAGCTCAACGGACCGGAAGCAACGACGATCTGCCCCGCAGCGGGAGCTGCTACCGTAGCGGTTGGATTTCCTCCACTCACGCAGGAAGTCGTGTCGGCAGGGTTGAGCGGCGCACACGTGCCTGTGACCGTGATCGATCCGGTCGGAGAAGTGTTGCCAACGTTCTTAACCACGACGATCAGGGTCAACGCCGCATTCACTTGCATGGCGTTCGCACCGGTGTACGGTCCAGGCGAAGTGCCAAGCGTGGCGGACGTAATGACGTAGTTCGCCTGCCCTGTGTTGTTGTACGTGGCGGCAAATGAGTAGATACCGGACGTGACGTTCGCAAACAGGCCTGTGCCGGTAGCGGCGGTAAAGCTGGATGCGATATTCCAGGTCAGCGTGCCGCCGGTCACTGACGTAATGGTCTGCGGGTTCGCGCTGGTCGTCGTGATGCCCGAGGGCAGTACCAGCGTGTAGGTGCCCGGCGCGCTGACATTCACCGTCAAAGCCTGCGCCGGTCCCCCCGCGGTCAGTGTTGGAGTAACAATCTGCGTGAACGTGGGCGCCGTGACCGAGTAGATTGCCGCCAGCGTGATCGGAATGCCGGCATTCGCCGTCACCGTCATCGTCTGGTTGGCGCCCGCCACAGCCGTGAATCCAGCTTTCAGGTTCCACGTGACGTTCCCCGCTCCGCTGGTCGTCTGCGTCAGCGGGTCGGTGGTGGTAATGCCGGTCGGCAGCGTCAGCGTAACCGGCGCGGCGGCCGACACGTTGACCGTCAGCGCAACCGCAAAACCGCCGACTTGCAGCGTCGGCGTGGTTACCTGCGTCAAGTGCACCGGCGTGCCCAGCACCAGTGCTTCCACCACCTGGTTGTTGTCGGAGCGCGCTTCGGGCAGGTTGTTCGGATTGACATTTACCGACACTTGAAAGACGCTCCCGACCGGGATGGTATTCGGTACGGTCAGCGTCGCCTGCACGTTCACGGTGGAACCGGCCGTCAACGGTGTGGGCAGCGGGACATCGACCGCATTGCCGAGCGGCGTGTTGCTGGAATCGAGCAACTGGAACCGGACTACCGTGTTGACGGTAAAGTCGGCGCCACCGATGTTCTGAATGACCGCCGTGAAGCTCTGCGCTCCCGGCGGGACCGGCGGGTTCGTGCTGGCGCCGCCCACGTAGGTCGGGTACACGGCCTGCGCGAACAAGTCGGGCTGCGCGCTATCGGTCACTGCCGGGCCGGGCAACTGGCCCTGTACGGTGCCGTTGTCGCCCTGGAAGTCGGTGATGAACCAGCCCTTGCCCGGCTGCCGCACCATGCGCATGGAGAGCTGTTCGGACTGTTTGAACGAGATGTTCGGGTTCGCCTTGTAAGTGTAGTTCTGCGCCCAGTCGGCGCGTACCGTCGCGTCGTTGCAGGTGATGGCGGCCTGCGAAACGAGCGGGTTGATCTGCATCGACGCCAGCAGCGGGAACGTGTTCCGCACGTTTTCCGAAAGCGTCGTGAATCCGGAGAACCCGGTCTCGTCGAAGAAGCGGAGGAAATTATTCTGCTGCAGCGTCATGTACGCTTGCGCCAGGTTGCGCACGAGCGTCGCCGGATCGTCGTACGTGGTGGGCAGCACGTGGACCTTCACGTCCATCGCCGCCGACTGGTTGTTCGAGTCGGTCACGGTCACGCGCGCGATGTAGTCGTTCGAGGACAGGTTGCAAGTCTGGAACTGGAAGTCGGAGTTGGACGACTGGTATCCGGACAGCGGGTTGCAGCCCGCATTCGCATTGCCCGCCAGCAGAACGCCGAACTGCGCCGGCTTGTACGACGGGTCGCACAGCACCCACCTGTAGGAAACGATGCTGGCGCCCCCCGACGCCCTGGAATTACTCGCGTCGAGCGCAGAGATTCCCGCGCCGCCGAAGGCCGCGCCCACGTCGATCGAGCGCTCCGACGAGTTTACGTTCGGGGCCGGAGCGGGCCCGTTGTTGGACGTGACCGAGCCCATAAACGCCTGTTGGAGCTGCGCAATATTCGTGTTCGCGCTCGAAACCGTCGCAATGAGGTTCGCGCGGATGGCGGTAAACGCGTCCCCCAGCGTGCCATTGATGGAATCGAAGATCGCCTTGAGCGACTGGTTGAACTGATCATCCGGAGCGCCGTCGGGATGCCGCTGCAACAACGCCTGGTACGCAGTGTTGTATTGCGTCTGGAAGGCCGTCGCTGCCTGTGCCACCGCCTGATCGATCTGCGCACCGGCCGTATCGATTGCGTTCTGCACGAGCGTGATCTGGCCCGTGAGGGCGTTCGTCGGCCCATTCAGATTCGCGTTGGCATCGGCCTGCTGCAATTCCTGTAAGGCCTGATCTTTCGCCTGCTGCACGCCCGCCACGTAGGCGCTCAGTCCCGCTCGATCTGCCTGGCCCTCCTGCGTCATCAAGTCGATATACGGCTTCTTCAGGTCTCCGCCGGTTGCCGCTGTGGGAGTTGCCAGGATGGTGAACATTGCGGCCGAGGACGCTCCGCTGCTCTTGGCGAGCGTGATCATCCGCGGACCCGGTTGCGCATCCGCCGCCACTACGACGTGAACGGCGACTGACGAATCGGCGGGTTTGCCAACCAGGGTTGTGGTGAGACCTGCGCCGCTCGGACTTACGGACTTAACGCCGGCCAGCTTGGTACCGGTGATGGTCACGTTCACTGCCGTTCCCGGCAGCGCACTCAGCGGCGACATCGCCGCGATGACGGCCGGCTCGGTGTCCTGGATGAGCTGCTGGATTTGTTCCGGCGTCGCATTTTGCGGAGGCGTCGGCGCCTTGCCCGCGGAAACCGTCGTGGTTAAACCGGGCGCGCACTGCACGCTGCCCGCGATATTTGGGTCAGAATTGGAAACCTGCACCACGCCCGAAATGCAGAGAAAGGTCGTGGAGCCAACGGATGACGCGTCGGTGCCGAAATCGGTACCGATCACGCCGGCCACCGCGGTCGGCGTCCGCAACTCGAAGCTGCCGCCCTGACGGGTAACCTTGGCGACTTCCGCGCGCACGCGTCCGTACGTCATCTGCAGCGCCGTCTGCTGGTTGCGCGCGTCGTGCTTCACCACGCGCAGGTCGGCCTGCGAGCCCAGCGACAGGATCGACTGATCGTTCAGCGTGATGCGGGCGCGACCGCCGCGCTCCGTCTTGATCAGGTCGTTCCAAATGATATCGTCGCCCTTCTTGGCATCCGACGAGACCGCCTTCGCGCCCGCGCCGCGCACAATGCGCGCGATCGGCAGCAAGGCGGTAATCGATCCGGCTTTCTCACCCTTCGGTGGCGCCGGAGCCGGTGGAGCGGCCGCGGCTGCCGGAAGTACAAAACCCAGCAGCAGCATTGCGATTGTCAGGAGCGGCAGTCGTTGTTTCGTCATCATTTCTCTGCCCTTCGTGTGCCCGCGAGCTTCAACTCGCGACTACCCTTGCGGGACCCTTACTGGCCCTTTCAGGAATGTTCTCAACTGGACCCGTGTCCCGAATACTTACCTCGGTAACCAGCGCCGTCACGCGCGTCAGTTGCCTTCCGTAACTTCCTCAAACCCTTGTGGCCGTGAGCTTTAGCTCCCTTCACTTTTCCTTGGCCACGAACACCCCATCCCAATCCGGCGGGGGCGGGTCCTGGCGGTAAACCAGCGCCCGTTTCAGGAATGTCTGCGACGGCCCGTCGCTGGGGTATTTCCGCAAAATCGTTTCATACTTCTGCGCCGCCTCGTCGAAGGCGCGCCGAAAGAAAGCGGCTTGCGCATCGTTCCACTGCGCCAGCAGGTCGCGATGCTTGTCCGCGTCCTTGGCGAAGGCAACCAGTTCGTAGATCCCCACCGGCTTCTGCTTGCCCTTCACCCGGATCCTGTCCAAATCACGGCAGACAAACTCGCTCTTCACTTCCGCGTAGGTGAACTCGCTGATGATCCGCGCCGTGTGGTACTGCTTGTTCTGTCCTTCGAGTCGCGACGCCAGGTTGACCGAGTCGCCCATCACCGTCCACGCGAAGCGCTTGCTAGAGCCCATGTTCCCGACACTCACGATGCCGGAGTTGATCCCGATGCCAATCTCGAGCGGCCGCTTGCCCTCGATTTCCCACTTCAGGTTCAGCTCTTCCAGGCGCGCACACATGTCGAGCGCTGCGGCGCAGGCGCGCGTCGCGTGGTCCGTCTGCGGGAATGGCGATCCCCAGAACGCCATCAGCGCGTCGCCGATGTACTTGTCCAGCGTTCCCCAGCGCTGGAACAGGATGTCGGTCATGTCGCCGAGGTACTCGTTGAGCAGATGGACCAGGTCGTCCGGCTTCAGGCCCTCGGAGATGCGAGTGAAGTCGCGGATGTCGCTGAACATGATCGACAATTCCTTGGACTCTCCACCGGTCTTGAAGTATTTCTTCGGATCATCTTCGATGAGCTTAATTACGCCCGGCGAGACGTAGCGCTCGAACGTCCGCCGTACCTTGCGCTTCTCGCGCTCTTCGAACACCATGCGGAAGCTGGTGATCGCACCGTAGTTCACCACCAGCGCCGCGCCCGGGATGATCAGCGCGAGCCACATACCCAGGTACGAAAAAGCGAAATAGTTGATGCCAACGAATGCGGCGAGTCCGGCAATCATGCTGATCGTGGATTGCATCGGCTTGAGGCGCGCAAACAGGAATCCCATGCCCATGCCGAAGGCCAGGATGAACAAAAGGTCGATCATTTCCTGGTTGACGCCGCGCTTCAAGAATCCTCGTCCCGCAACGTCATTGTTCAGCATGTTGTCGAGCACGTTGGCGTGCAACTCGACTCCCATGTAGTT
>DAISJI010000080.1:5203-9769 GCA_036821585.1 Terriglobales bacterium | reverse complement strand
AACGACTGCGGCGGATTCATCGTCGGAGCCGCCGGCTTGGTCGGCGGATTGACCGGACGCGGGATGATTCCGGGGACTTTCGGCAGCGCCGTTATGTTGCCGGTCTCGGCATCGGAGATCAGGATGCCGAGGGTGGTGAGTGTTGAGCCGGTGGAGGTATCCAGGTCCACGCGCGACTTTTCGTAGGCCGCGCGTGCCGCCACCAGGTTCGACTCCGCCAGCGCCAGGTCGCGCTGCGCCTGGAGCACGTTGTAGTTGGTGGAAGCGCCCAGCAGGTACTTCTTCTGCTCGGCGTCCAGGGTCTGGTTGGCGAGCGTCACGGCAGAGTCTGCGGCCTCGACGCGGGCGCGGTTCTGCTGCACGGTGTACGACGCGTTCCGCACCTGGATGCGGATCTGGTTCTGCAACTGCTGCAGGCGCATTTCCGCCTGGCGGTATTCGAGTTCCGAGCGCACCTGGTCGGCCTGCGCCGCGCGATTGCGAATCGGAATCTGGATGCTCAGACCGATACCGTAGTCGGGGCGGTCACCCCCAAAGAGTCCCGAAAACGCGTCGCCGTAACCGGTGGCCGGGAAAACGGCGAGCGGTTGGAGTGGATTGGGCGGTCCCGCAAGGTTCGAGGTGCCGGCGAAGGCGAACGCGTCGACCGTGGGCAGCAAGGCGTTCCGAAAGGCCTTCTTGTTGATGTCGCGATTGGTCAGGTCAATGCGCGAAGACGCCAGCTCCGGACGGTGCTGGAGCGCGTCGTTGATCAGGTCCTGGATCGGTTGGACCGGCTCCTGCGACGGCATCGACATGGTGTCGGTCGGGACCACCTCGGCGGTTGCCAGCGTCTGGTCGTTCATGTTCTTGGTGATCGCGTTCTTCATGAAGAGCTGCTGCAACTGGAGGTTCGTCTGGCTGACGATCAGGTCCTGGTTGCTGGAAGCCACCTGGCTCTGCACGCGAACGATTTCGATCGGCGCCAAGGTCCCGATCTGCACCTGCTTCCGGGTGTCGGAAAGCAACTGGTTGCCCAGCGCCAGCGAGCGCTCCTTCACCCGCAAGTCTTCATAAGCGTTGACCAGGTCCCAATAAATCTGCTGGACCTGCGAGACCGTGGAGATGACCTGCTGCCGGAAGGAGATGTCGGCAACCTCGCGGTTGTTCTTGGTGATGCGGATGGTGCGCATGTTGAGGCCGACGCCGAAGCCCTGCAGCAGGTGCTGGGACACCGTCATGCGGACCGAACTGCTCAATGCTGGGTTGAAGAAGGCGTTGGGACTGTTCGTCCATTGGCGGTTGTTGTTAAAGCCGACGGACAGGTTCGCGCCGGTGGCGAAACCCTGATTGTAAGAAAAGTTTGCCCCCCCGGTATGAGTCTGCGAGGTAAGCAGACCCGACACTATCGAATTTGGGCTGCTGACGGTCGAGTGTTCGATCTGCAGCGTGCTGGTGACCAAGGGATCGAACTGCGGAGTCGAAGGGCCGCCGCCGAGCGTGGAGGTGACGATTCCGCCCGAACCGCTGCCTGCGCCGCCTGCGCCCGCGCTGGTTCCGCCCGCGCCACCGCCCGAAGCTCCGGTGGCGCTGCTGCCGGTGCCGCCCGGCGTGCCCGAGACCACGCCCAAGTTCACGCCGCGGGCCGATGCGCCCGCCTTGGTGCGGAGTACGTCAGTATCGGCAATGTCGAGATTGTAACGGGCAATCGCCAGGTCGAGGTTGTTCTCCAAAGCCAGCGTGATCGCGTCGTCCAGCGACAGCATTAGTTTGCCGTCTTTGACGAGTTGGTCCACGCGCGCGCTGTTGGCGAAACTGGCCGCCGGGACCGTCTGCGGCTCATAGGGCGCGAGAAAATTGAACAAATGCGATCTCGGCTGGGAATAATCGACGCGCGCTGTGGGCTGCTGCGCAAAGGCGAGTGTGGTCAGCAATACCGCTCCTACGAGCAGTTTGCCGCCGAAAGCAAAATAGCGCCTGGGTAACATCCGTTCCTCTCCAGTACTGAAGACAATGCCTGATAGACTGCCGGACTGCACGATTGTCACCACCTGATACGCAATTGGTGGCCCGCAGGTTTCGTAAATCTGCCGAATCGTGTAGCCGGCAAGAATTGCTGCGGAAAAACAAACAAGTATAGCTGACCGGGCCTAGCGTCTTGCTCACAAGTTGAGGATTTACATAATTTTACCCGCTCCGCGGTAGCGGTTAGTTCCGTCCGGTTTTGCGACGGCAGTGTCCGGAATCGCACGCCGTTCGCATGGCATTTCCCGCGCGCTGCCCTGATGACGTTATGCGCAACCTGAAAATTACACTCGCCTACGACGGATCGGAATTTTCCGGTTGGCAGGTGCAACCGGACCGCCAAACCATCCAGGGCACGCTGGCCGCCGCCATCGAGCGAATTACCGGCGAGCGGGTGCTGCCGCAGGGGTCCGGGCGGACCGACGCGGGCGTCCATGCGCTGGCCCAGGTGGCGTCGTGCGAGTTGCAAACGCCGATCCCGACGGCGAATTTGGCAATTGCGCTCAACGACGTTCTCCCGCCGGCGATCCGCGTAACCGGCGTGGAAGAGATGCCGCCGGAGTTTCACGCGCGCAAGTCGGCGCAGGCGAAGACCTATCGGTATCTGATTTGCCGCGGCGACGTCTGCCCGCCGTTCCTGGCGCGCTACGTGTACCACCACCCTTATCCGCTGGATGAGCAGGCGATGATGGCGGCGGCGGAGCAGGTTGTCGGCGAGCACGACTTCACGTCTTTTGCCGCAGTGGATACGGAAAAAGGGAAGGAAGAGCGGTCGAACGTGCGGACGATTTTTTCGTCCCAGCTCCGGCGCGAGGCCGATCAGCTCGTGTACGAGGTGCGAGGCAGCGGCTTCCTGCACCACATGGTCCGCAACCTGATGGGGACATTTCTGCTGGTGGGGAAGGGGACGCTGACGCCGGGGAATATTGCGGGGATTTTGTCAGCGCGTAATCGCTCGGCCAATCCGGGAGCGACCGCGCCGGCGAGCGGGCTTTATTTGGTGTCGGTGGAGTACTGAGGCGCAGCCTATAATTCCCGTGAAATGGCCACGGAAGCACAAATCGTGCCCAGCCGCATTGCTTCAATAAATCCCGCGACGGGCGAAGTCCTGCGCGAATTCGATTGCGCCGGCGAGGCTGAAGTGCGCGCCGCCGTTGCTCGCGCCCGCGCTGCCCAGCCTGGCTGGAATGCCCTGGGCATCAGCGCGCGTAACGATGTCCTTCGCCGGTTCCAGCAGGTGCTGCAAAAGCGCAAGTCCGACGTGGCGCACCTGATCACCCGCGAAGCCGGAAAGCCAGTCGGGGAAGCGCTGGTCACGGAAGTCGTGGTGGCGCTCGATGCCACGCGCTTCTGCATCCAGAACGCCCCGGCAGTCCTGCGGAGCGAACGCTTGCGCTATGGAAATCCGGCCATGCGCGCCAAGACCGGACGCATACTGCACGAGCCGTGGGGCGTGGTTGGCATCATTGCGCCGTGGAACTATCCGTTCAGCATTCCGGCAAGCGAAATGGTCGCGGCGCTGGCCATGGGCAACGCGGTGGTGCTGAAGCCGTCGGAATTTACGCCGTTGTGCGCCATTGAACTCGTCGGACTGCTCTCGGCGGCAGGATTGCCTCAGGGGGTGGTGGAGGTCGTGGTGGGCGATGGCGGTACCGGAGCTGCGCTGCTCGCCTCCAATATCGACAAAATTATCTTTACCGGAAGCGTCGCCACCGGGAAGCGCGTGGCTGCGGCCGCCGCAGCGCGACTGCTGCCCGCAGTGCTCGAACTGGGCGGCAAAGACCCGATGATCGTGCTCGAGGACGCCGACGTAAACGTCGCCTCCAGCGGAGCGATCTGGGGCGCATTCGTGAATGCGGGCCAGACCTGTTTATCGGTCGAGCGCTGCTACGTCGTCCGCCGGCACTACGAGCGCTTCGCCGCGCTCTGTGCGGAAAAGGCGGCCAAGCTGCGCGTCGGCAACGGACTCGACGCGAACACCGACGTCGGCCCGCTCATCCACGAGCGTCAGCTACAGGTCGTCGAAGAGCAGGTAAACGATGCGCTCGCTCGCGGCGCTCGCCTTCTCGCCGGAGGCAAGCGTCTACCGGAACTGGGCGCGAACTTCTACGCGCCAACCGTGCTCGCCGACGTGAACCACTCGATGCGCATCATGCGCGAAGAAACTTTCGGCCCGGTGCTGCCGATCATGGCCGTGGCCGACGAAGCCGAAGCTGTACGTCTCGCCAACGACTCCGAGTTCGGCTTGGCGGCGAGCGTGTGGACGGGCAACACGGTGCGCGGCGAGCGGATTGCGGCCCAGTTGCAGGCCGGAACCGTGATGATCAACGACGCCGTCACGTGCTTTGGTATCAGCGAAGCTCCGCACGGTGGAGTGAAATCCAGCGGTCTCGGCCGCACCCATGGGCGCGCCGGACTGGAAGAAATGGTCCGTCCCAAGTTTGTGGACAGCGACGCGCTCGGCCGTGTGCGCCGTCCGTGGTGGTACGGCTATGGCCCCGGGTTCGAGGCGCAGATGGCGGGATTCGCGGACTGGCTGTTCGCGCGCGGGATTTCGAGCCG
>DAISJI010000080.1:0-5103 GCA_036821585.1 Terriglobales bacterium | reverse complement strand
GTTCCTTCGATTTCAGCGAGGTAAACCATCTTGGCGTCCACAGAGGCGACTCCGAATCCGGTGTCTGAGCAGAATGTCCAGCAGCTTCCGAAGCACAAAGTGAAACTGAAGAAGGCGCTACAGCGCTCCTGCAACGAGAAAAACGAGAAGGGCAAGCTCTGTGGCGGCCACCTGAAGCGCTGGTACTATGCCGCCGATGGGATCGAGCAGGCTTGCGGCGACGTCGAACAGGCCTACGGCAAGAATGCCGAGGTCTACCGCTGCGAATTCTGCAAGACGCTCTACCTGCCCAATCCGCAGGACCCGAGCGGCATCAACGTCGCCGGCCGCGGGCAGATTTCCGACTTCGGCCTCACCCTGCCGCCCAAGGAATCGAAATAGCATCTGGCAATCGGCGGCTTCCAGGCTGTATAACTGCGCACACCGGAATCCGTGGCGTGCGCAGTTTTGCGTGCGGGCAACCCGCACTGTGCATCGAAGACACTGAGCGTGAACTCGGACCTCATCTACGACTGGAACAATATTCCCGGCCCCGACGCCCAGCCCGCCGGACCGGTACTGCTGAACGACGAGTCGCTGCGCGACGGACTTCAGTCGCCGTCGGTGCGCGATCCATCCATCGCCGAGAAAATCGAAATCCTCCACCTGATGGAGGCGCTGGGGATCAACGCGCTTGACATCGGGCTGCCCGGCGCTGGTGCGCGCGCGGTGGAACATTGCCTGGCGCTGGCGCGCGAGATCGTCAACCACAAGCTCAAGATCAAGGCCAACTGCGCCGCGCGCACGCACGAAAACGATATCCGCCCCATCGCGGAAATCATGCAGAAGACCGGCCTCGAGATCGAGGCGGCGACGTTCATCGGCTCCAGTCCTATCCGCCGCTTCACCGAAGGATGGACCGACGACTTCCTGCTCAAGACCACGGAGCAAGCCGTCAGCTTTGCGGTAAAACTCGGCCTGCCCGTCATGTACGTGACGGAAGACACGACCCGCTGCGACCCCGAGACGGTGAAGCGCCTCTATATCGCCGCCATCAACGCCGGCGCGCGCGCCATCGTCATCTGCGACACCTGCGGTCACGCCACGCCGATGGGCACGATGAACCTGGTCCGCTTCGTCATGAAGGAAGTGGTCGAGCCTTCGGGCATGATGATCCGCGTGGACTGGCACGGACACTGCGACCGCGGCATGGCGCTGGCCAACAGTTTCGCCGCACTGATGGGCGGAGCGCATTGCGTGCACGCCTGCGGTCTCGGCATCGGCGAACGCGTCGGCAACACGCAGATGGACCAGATGCTGGTCAACCTGAAGCTGATGGGCGTGCCGCCGTGGGCGAAGCAGGACCTGTCGAAATTGAAGGAGTATTGCGAAGCCATCTCGCGCGCTACCGGAATTCCGATTCCGAAGAATTATCCCGTGGTTGGTGACGACGCCTACCGCACCGGGACCGGCGTGCATGCGGCGGCCGTCATCAAGGCCTTCCGCAAGGGCGACGTCGAGCTGGCCAACAACGTTTATTCCGGCGTCCCGGCCCACTACTTCGGCATGGAGCAGGTCATCGAGATCGGCCCCATGAGCGGAAAGTCCAACGTGATTTTCTGGCTCGAGCGGCGCGGCATCGCGGCCGACGACGAAATCGTCGAGCGCATCTTCCAGCGCGCCAAGTCCACGGACCGCTTACTGACCGAGAACGAAATCCGCGAGTGCTGCCCATCGTCGGCATCGAACCCACGCTGACCGCAATCGTTACTCCATTCTCGATTCTTGATAGACTCGTGTTTCCGTGACCCCTCAGTCCACCACCGACGCCGGCGATAAGCGCGCCAACGCCGCAACCTGGGCGGAGCGCGAAGTCGCGCGACTGGCCGAAATTCCGTTGCTGGAACGTGCCGCGGAGTGGTTCGTCGAACACGCGCAGGACCTCGTCGAGCGCCAGGTGGAGGTCACCAGCATTCCCGCGCCACCGTTCGGAGAGCGAGCGCGCGCCGAGTGGCTGGCGGCACGTTTCAACGAAATCGGCCTCGGTGACGTCCACCTCGACGGCATCGGCAACGTGCTCGCCATTCGTCCGGGCAGCGGCCCCGAGCGCCGTTATCTCGCCATCACCGCGCACCTGGACACGGTGTTTCCCTCCGGCACCGCGGTCAACGTCCGACGCGAAGGTACGCGGCTGTTCGGTCCCGGAGTGTCCGACAACGGGGCTGGCATCACCGCCTTGCTGGGCGTTGCGTCGGCGCTGCAAGCGAGCGGCATGCAGACAATTCTGCCGGTGGTCTTCATCGGCAATGTGGGCGAGGAAGGTGAGGGCGACGTGCGCGGCATGCGCCACCTGTTTGCCGACCCGCACTGGCGCGACGCGATCGAATACACACTTGTTATCGACGGCGCCGGCACCGACACGATCGTTACCGAAGCCCTCGGCAGCCGCCGTTTTCAGGTGACCGTCCGCGGGCCGGGCGGGCATTCGTGGAGCGATTTCGGCGTGGTCAACCCGGTGGTCGTGCTGGCGCGCGCGATTGAGATGTTTACCCGCACCGCCGTTCCCGCGTCGCCGAAAACAACTTTCAACATCGGCTCCATCGAGGGCGGCACGTCGGTGAATTCCATTCCGCAGTCGGCAACGATGAAGGTGGACATCCGCTCCGCCGCCGCCGAGCAGATCGATCGCCTGGAGCGCGCGCTGAATGAATCGCTGGAGCGCTCCATCATCGCCGAGCCGCGTCACGCTTTTGGCGGGCGTGCGCATAGCGGAATCAGCCTGGACGTCGACGTGATCGGCGACCGTCCCGCCGCGCGCCTCAACCCGGACAGCCGCATGCTTGCCGTAGTGCAGGCGGTGGACGGCCACCTCGACAACACCGCCCGCTCGCAACGCGCTTCCACCGACGCCAACATCCCGCTCTCGCAGGGGCGGGAAGCGGTCGCCATCGGCGCGGGCGGCATGGGCGGCGGCGCACACACACTGCAAGAGTGGTACGACCCAACCGGGCGCGAACTGGGCTTACGCCGCATCCTGATGTCGGCGCTCGCGCTCGCCGGAGCACACGAATGAAACTCGTCATCGTCTTCCTTCTTTTCTTTGGTCTGGTCATGAATGCTCAAACCCGTCCTCAGCGCCCGGCGCGGGACAGCAACGTACGGTCCGAGCCCGAGGGCCCGGACACGATCTTCGTCAACGGCGACATCTATACCGGCGCCGATCTTGGCTTCGGTGGCGAACCTGCCAAGGTGTACCCGCGCGCGCAGGCGATTGCCGTAAGCAACGGTCACGTGGTCGCCGTCGGCAGCACGCAAGACATCCAGGCGATGAAGGGTACGAAGACCCAGGTCGTGGACCTGGGCGGCCGCTTTGTCATGCCCGGCTTCAACGACGCGCACCTGCACCTTGCTTCCGGCGGCTTCGAACATCTCAACGTCGAACTGGCGGGAGCGAAAACGCTGCTGGAGATGCAGCAGCGCATCGCCGATCGGGCGAAGACCGCGTCGCCGGGAGAGTGGATCCTCGGCCGTGGCTGGGACGAATCGAAGTGGACAGTGCAGAAGCTGCCCACGCGGCAGGACCTCGACTCGGTCACACAGGGGCATCCGGCGATTTTTTCGCGCGCCGATGGTCACATGTCCATAGCCAATACCGCCGCTCTCAAGATGGCGGAGATCGCCAAGAACACGCCCAGTCCCGCGGGCGGCAAGATTGATCGTGACGCCAACGGCGAAGCAACCGGCATTCTGCGCGAAGGCGCTGCCGAGCTGGTTGGACGCAAGGAGCCCACTCCCACCGCCGCGCAACGACGTCGTGCCGCTGAGCTGGGCCTGCGCGATGCCGCCATGTGGGGCGTGACTTCGCTCCAGGACAACTCCGGGTGGGAGGACTACCTCACCTACGCCGAATTAGAGAGCCAAGGCAAGCTGACGGCGCGCATCAGCGAATGGCTGATGCTCAACACGGACCTGGCCACGCTCGAACAACATCGCGCCTTCCATCCCGCCGGCGACCCGATGCTGCACACCACCATGCTGAAGGCATACATGGACGGCTCGCTCGGTTCCCACACTGCCGCCCTGCTTCAGCCCTATGCCGACGATCCGAAAAACTCCGGCCTACCGCAGTACGAGCAGGCGAAACTGGATGAGATGGCGCGCGAGCGCGCTGCCGCGGGCTTCCAGATGGGGTACCACGCGATCGGTGACGGTGGAGTCGAGATGGCGCTCAAGGCTATCGCGGCCGCGCAGACATACGCGCAGCAGCGCGCGGCGGAAAATCCGCAGATCAAGGCCAGCGATTTTCGCAACCGCGTCGAGCACGCGCAGGTGACAACCGCCGAGCAGATCCAGCGCTTCCAAAAGTTGGGCGTGATCGCCTCCATGCAGCCCAACCACCTGCTCACCGACATGAACTGGGCCGTGGCGCGCATCGGCAACGAGCGGGCAAAGACGTCGTACGCGTGGAAGCAGTTCCTCGACAACCACGTAGTGCTCGCCTTCGGCACCGATTATCCGGTTGAACCGATCACGCCGTTCCGCGGCCTGTACGCGGCCATCACGCGCAAGAACGAGGCGGGCACGAAAGAATACGTGCCGGAACAGAAGATCAGCATCGACCAGGCCATAGCCGCGTACACCACCGGCGCCGCCTACGCCGAATTTGCCGAAAAAGAGAAGGGAAGGCTCGCGCCGGGATTCCTGGCCGACCTCGTGGTGCTGGACCGCGACATCACCAAGGCCGCGCCCGCCGACGTGCTCAAGACCAAAGTTCTGCGCACCGTTGTCGGCGGCAAGACGGTGTACGAAGCGAAGTAAAGAGTGTTGTCATTCCTGGATAGGATTTGTCATTCCGAGCGGAGCGAGGAATCTGCTTTTGCCCGTGTTGCTCGCAGTCCCGAACGGCGCCCAGCTCACTTGGACGACGATCTTCACCATCCTCGGCGGGATTGCCGCAGTGGTGCTTGCGATCTGGGGAATCGGCCGGCTGTTCCCGGCGTCGAAGAAATACTCGAGTGCCGGCGGGAATGCGTTGTTGCGTGCCGACGTATTCTTCCGTCCCAGCCGCGAGCACATCATCGAAGCCAAAGAGCACGAAGAGCAGCAAGACGAGGATTCCGGCGA
>DAISJI010000079.1:3348-9771 GCA_036821585.1 Terriglobales bacterium | reverse complement strand
ACGATTTCGGTACCGTGCACGGCGACCATCTTGCCGAACTCCTGGCGGTGGACCAAGTCAATGGCGGTGGTGCCGTAGCGGGTAGCGAGCACGCGGTCGAAGGCGGTGGGCGAGCCTCCGCGCTGGATGTAGCCAAGGACGACGGCGCGGGTTTCGAAGCCGGTGCGGCGTTCGATCTCGCGCGCCAACACGTTGCCGATGCCGCCCAGGCGGACGTGTCCGAACTCGTCGCGTTCCAGGTCCTGCACGATGGGCGAGCCGTCGGCATCCAGTTCACTGGCGAACCTGGCGCCTTCGGCGGCGACCACGATGCTGAAATAGCGTCCGCGGGCATGACGCTTGCGCAGCAGCTCCGCGACATCATCGATGTCGAACGGGCGCTCCGGCACCAGGATCACGTCGGCGCCGCCGGCGATGCCGCTGTAGAGTGCGATCCATCCCGAGTCGCGGCCCATGACTTCCACGACGATGACGCGGTTGTGCGCCTCGGCGGTGGTGTGGACGCGGTCGATGGCGTCGGTGGCGGCGGTCACGGCCGTATCGAAGCCGAAGCAGAAGTCGGTGCCCATCAGGTCGTTATCAATCGTCTTGGGAATGCCGACCACGGGAAAGCCCATGTTGTACAGCTTGAGCCCGATCGACTGCGTATCGTCGCCGCCGACGGCAATGAGCGCGTCCAACTGGTGATGGCGCAGGTTATCGATGCAGCACTGCAGACCGCCTTCTTTCTTGGCCGGATTGGTGCGCGAGGTGCGCAGGATGGTGCCGCCGCGAGGGAGAATGCCCGCCACCGCGTGCAGGTCGAGGGGAATGGTCTTGTCCTCGAGTACGCCGCGCCAGCCTTCCAGGTAGCCGACGAACTGGTCCTCGTAATGAAAGATCCCCTTGCGCACGACGGCGCGAATGACGGCGTTCAGGCCGGGACAATCTCCTCCCCCGGTCAGGATGCCTACACGCATGGTCTCCCCTCTCCCTTGGGCGGAACCCGCTATTGTACTGCTGATTCGGCTGGGTACGCGGGGACCAAATCACATCGTGTTGTGATATTCTGCGCCCGGCTTTTTTGTCCTGACGGTTAGCCGCTAACCACCAGCCGCAGCCATTGCGGTTTCCCGGAAAATCCGAAACAATACGCCGCAGTTCAAGGATTCCCATGCCTCGAAGTGCGCTTCGCATCCTGCTCTGGACGGCGGTTGCCGTCGTCGGCGCCATCTCGTTTGCCATGGTAGCGCTGCGGCGCGGAGAGAGCATCAACGCCATCTGGCTGGTGATGTCGGCGCTGTGCTGTTACGCGCTGGGCTACCGCTTCTACAGCAAGTTCATCGCGACGAAGGTCCTGTGCCTGGATCGCCGCCGCGCTACACCGGCTGAACGTTTGGAAGATGGCCGCGATTTCGTTCCGACCAACAAATGGGTGGTCTTCGGACACCACTTCGCCGCCATCGCGGGACCGGGGCCGCTGGTGGGACCGGTTCTGGCTGCGCAATTCGGCTACTTGCCGGGAACGATCTGGATCCTGGCCGGCGCGGTGTTCGGGGGATGCGTACAGGACTTCGTGATCCTGCTGTTCTCGGTGCGCCGCGATGGCAAATCCCTGGGCCAGATGGCGCGCGAGGAGATCGGACGCGTCGGCGGATTCGTGGCCTTCGTCGCGGTGATCAGCATCATCATCATCCTGCTGGGCGTGGCGGCGCTGATCGTGGTGAATGCGCTCAAGGCGAGTCCCTGGGGGACGTTCACCATCGCGATGACGATGCCGATCGCGGTATTCATGGGGCTGTACCTGCGCTTCCTGCGGCCGGGCAAAGTGCTGGAAGTATCGCTGATCGGCTTCGTGCTGGTGCTGCTGGCGATCCTGGGCGGGCAGGCGGTGTCGCACCACGCCACCTGGTCGGTGTGGTTCACCTTCACCGCACCGGCCTTGGCGGTGATGATCATCATCTACGGTTACGCCGCTTCCGCGTTGCCGGTGTGGCTGCTGCTGGCGCCCCGCGATTACCTGAGCACCTTCGTCAAGCTGGGGACGATTGCGGTGCTCGCGCTCGGCATCCTCTTCATTCGTCCCACCCTCCATATGCCCGCGTTCACCAGGTTCATCGACGGCACCGGCCCGGTATTCGCGGGAAGCATTTTCCCGTTTGCGTTTATCACCATCGCGTGCGGCGCGATCAGCGGATTCCATTCGCTCATCTCCAGCGGTACGACGCCCAAGCTGATCTCGCGCGAAACCGAGGCGCGCATGGTCGGCTACGGCGCCATGATGGCGGAATCGTTTGTCGCCATCATGGCCGTGATTGCGGCGTGCGTAATGCAGCCCGGAACCTACTTTGCGATCAACAGCCCGGCGGGAATCGTAGGCACAGCGCCGGAGACGGCCGCGGCCACCATCAGTTCGTGGGGATTTCCCGTGACGGCCGGCGACATGCAGGCGCTGGCGACGGCAGTCGGAGAAAAGACTTTGTATAACCGCACCGGAGGCGCGCCGGCGTTTGCGGTCGGCATGGCGCATATCTTCTCGCACTCGCTGGGCGGCGAGCGGCTGATGGCGCTCTGGTACCACTTCGCCATCATGTTCGAGGCGCTATTCATACTGACCATCCTCGACGCCGGAACGCGGGTGGGCCGCTTCATGCTCCAGGACGGCCTCGGGCACATCTGGAAACCGCTCGGCCGGACCAGTTGGTATCCGAGCATTTTCGCCACCAGCGCGCTGATTGTCGGGTCGTGGGGATACTTCCTCTGGCAGGGAGTGAAAGACCCGCTGGGCGGAATCAATTCGCTGTGGCCGCTGTTCGGAATTTCCAACCAACTGCTGGCGACGGTCGCCTTGTGCGTGGCGACCACCATCCTGGTGAAGATGGGCCGCGCGCGCTACATCTGGGTGACGCTGGCGCCGCTGGTGTGGCTGGTGTCGGTGACGTTTACCGCGTCGTACCAAAAGATCTTTCATGCGAACCCCCGCATTGGGTTCCTGGCGCACGCGCAGCAACTGGCGCAGGAGACACCCGCCAACGCGGCGCGCGCCCATGAACTCTCGCGCCTCATCTTTAACGACCGGCTGGACGCGGTGGTGACGGGTGTTCTCGTCGTGCTGGTATGCGCCATCCTGATCGAGTCAGTGCTGGAGTGGTCGCGCGTGCTAAGCGGACGCAAGCAGGCCGTCGCCAGCGAAACGCCGTTCGTGCCGACCCGCTTTGCGGAAGAGGCAGGACAATGAAGAATGAAGAAGTCAGAATGAAGAATGAAGAATTAAGAATGAAGAATGAAGGAATAAGAATGAAGAACTCGTTCAGAGATCGCGTGTCGACCGGCTTTGCGCTCGTGCTGGCAACCCTGCGGGAGATCTTTGACGAAAATGCTTACGCGCGGTTTCTCCTGCTCCGGCAGATCGAACCGTCACGCGCAGCGTATGCGGCATTCCTTCGGGAAAACGCCTATCGGCGGGAACGGCGCGCGCGTTGCTGCTGAGAAACAGGCATAAGGCGTTAGGCATTCGGCATTCGGCCCATTGCTCCATCCATGGTCGTGCGGGACTGGCTAAGGTGCAGTAGTTTTCGGGTACACTCACTCCACGATGCGGGTCCTGGGAATCGATTGCGGAGGCGAGTACACCGGCTACGGCGTGGTGGAGCAGGACGAACTTGGAAATCTCCAGCACATTGCGTACGGCGCCGTGCGGCTCAACCCGCGCCGCCCGCTCCCCGAACGGCTGAGCCAGATCTTTCACGAACTGCGCGCCATCATCGAGCGTCACCGGCCGGAAGTGGCAGCCATTGAAGAGGTATTTTACGCCGTGAACGCCAAATCGGCGCTGAAGCTTGGACAGGTGAGGGGGGTGGCCCTGCTGGTCGCGTCGGAGTGCGGATTGCAGGTGGCGGAGTATTCACCGCTGTCCATCAAGTCGGCGGTGGTCGGTTACGGGAGGGCGGACAAGGTCCAGGTGCAGCACATGGTCGCTCGATTACTCAAGCTCGATTCACTGCCGGAACCGCAGGACGCGTCCGACGCCCTGGCCATCGCGATCTGTCACCTGCACACGGCGGCCACGCTCGCCCGCCACGCCAGCCCGGGAAGATGATCCCCAGAATGGGTCCGCGCATCCAATCCATGGTCACGATGACACGAAGCCGAACAGTGCGTACGATTGCCGCCGCGGTCCTGCTGATGATGTCCGCCGGGCTGTGGGCCCAGGTGCCCAAACTTGAGCCACGCACGCCTGCGGACAAGCAGCCGCCCGTCATCACCTTTGAGTTCTTGTTCGAGGGCTCCCAGCCTCCGCATTATGGGCTGGCGGTTGAAGCGGGCGGACGCGCCGCCTATCGCAGCGACGACGTGGTCCCGCCGTCCAAGGGCGACGATGCAGCGCCGCCCTACCTGGTGAACTTCGTGGTGTCGAGCGCCAACGCGGACCGGATATTCGAGCTGGCCAAGGCGCTGAATTACTTCCAGGGCGACTTTGACTTTCACGGTGGACGCATTGCCAACATGGGCGCCAAGACGCTCACCTTCAAGGATGGCGAGACCGCGAAGGCGACCACGTACAACTATTCCCAGAACCAGTACCTGCAGCAGATGACGACGCTGTTGCAGGGCATCGCCAACGCGTTGGAGTACAGGCGGCGGCTGGAGCGACTCTACCGCTACGAAAAGCTTGGCCTGGAGACGGAATTGAAGCAAATGGAAGACGACGTGAAGCGGAACTACGTCTTCGAGCTCCAGGTGGATGAGTCCATTTTGCGCCAGATTGCGGGCGACCCGTCGGTGATGAACATCAGCCGCCGCCGGGCGGAGAATATGTTGCAGAAAATCACCAGCGAGACGGCAGAGACGGGTAAGCAGTAGCGTTCTTCTTATTCCGGGTTCCGTTTCAGGACCTGAGGGTGTTTTCTGGCCGGGATACGAGGTACGGGATATGCTTTTTCCTAGCAACTAACGGGTACAATCAGGGTTGGTTTTGATAGGGTGAGTGTCCGGAGCAGCGCCCCGGTGCGCAGCTATGCGACTGGGTGGAGGAACGGCCATGACAACGCGCAGACTGAATTCCGCATTTTTCGTTCTGCTGGTTTTGACATTGATGGTGTCGGCGCCCGCGTGGGCGGATTCGGAGGTCCGCATCGTCCGCCTGAGCCTGGTGGACGGCCCGGTCCAGCTCGACCGCGCTAACGGACAGGGATTCGAACGGGCGATCATGAACATGCCGATCACCAACGGCATGCAGCTTTGGACGCGAGAAAATTCGCGGGCGGAGATCGAATTCGAGGAAGGCAGCAGCATCCGTGTTACTCCCGGGACAAAGGTCGAGTTCACGCAGTTGATCCTGCGCACGGACGGGACGCGCACGACGGTGATGACGATCGGCAGCGGCCGCGCGTACGTGAACTATTCCCGCAAGAGCGGCGAGGACTTCCGCATCGTCGCCGGCAACCGCGAGATCGCGCTCAACCGGTCGGTCCACTTCCGCATCGACGTGGAGGGCGACCGCGCCGAAATCGCAGTCTTCAGCGGCGAGCTGGATGCCGGGCCGCTGCGGGTAAAAAAGAACAACACCGCACTCCTCTACCTTTCCGGCGGCAATGATGGATTGACGAAGGGAATTGCGCCGGCCGTCGAGGACCGCTGGGACCAGTACCGTAGCGAGTATCACGACACCTACGCGAAATCGAATTACAACGGGTCATCTTTCTATGGCCGCAGCGACCTGAACTACTACGGCGGATGGATCGACACCGGAATCGGGAGTTGCTGGCGCCCATACGGATTTGCTTCTTCCTGGGACCCGTATTCATCGGGCGCGTGGGCGTTGTATCCGGGCTACGGCTACACGTTTGTCTCGCTCTATCCGTGGGGCTGGCAGCCCTATCGTTCGGGAGCGTGGAACTACGCGAGCGGTGTCGGCTTTTGCTGGACTCCGAGCCGCAGCTATTACGGCTTGGGTTGGACGCCGGTTTATAACGCGCCCTCGGGATACCAGGCAGCACAGCCGCCGACGCAAGTCACCCGGGTCCCCTCTTCGCGTAACCCCGGCACGCTGGGGATCGTTCCGGTGGGCAACGTGAACACCACGGGTAACTGGAAGCCAACCGATACGATCGTCCTGGATCGCGGCAACAGGGGTCATCGCGGCGAGACGTCCGGCGTCGTGAGCAGCGGCGCCAGCGGCGGCGCTGGCGTGGCGGCGTCCACGGTTGTTTCCGGAGCAGCTGGAACGTCATCGACCCGGAGCAGCCGGGGCGACAGGAACCTGAATGCACCGCCGAGCCCCGCGACTCCCGCCAGTGCCGGACCGCAGCCGGACCGCGGAGATCGGGCCCTGCAGCGGGACATGCAACGCGAGCAGCAGCAGATCCAGCGCGAGCAGCGCCAGGCACGCGAGGGTCCGCGCGAACCGCGGGGCTTCGACCGGCAGCCGAGTGCGCCTTTCCA
>DAISJI010000079.1:0-3248 GCA_036821585.1 Terriglobales bacterium | reverse complement strand
GGCCGCCCTTTCTTGTTGCTTACGGGCCGACGGCAATGCCCGCATATCCGACCACGGCGTCAAGGTCGCCCGATACGTCGCCGGAAGTGGCGTACTTGATCAACTGTGCCGACTGCGCGCCCATCCGCTTGGCCGCCGTCAGCATGGAGACCGCCGGCCCGAAGCCGCACATGCTGATATTTTCCTTCACCACGGTGTCGTAAAGGCCCTTCGGATCGAGCGCCAGGATCTTGTCGATTGCCTTCTTGTCTTTGACGCGCGTGCGGGCGTCCGGCTCGTAGTGGTTCATATCGCTGGAAGCCACGATCAGCACGCGCTCGGCATCGTTCTCGATCGCGTCCGCCATGGCGATTCCCAGGGCTGACAGCGCATCGAAGCGGCTTGTGCCGACCGTAATCGGCACGAACTTGAAGTCGCCAACCAATTCCTGGAGGAAGGGAAGCTGGACCTCCAGTGCGTGCTCGGCGCGGTGTGCCATCTCGTCTTCCGACAACAGCGGGAAGCGGGCCATCAGCGCTTTCGCCAGGCCGGTATCGATGGATACGTTGCCCAGCGGCGTGCGCCAGCTTCCTGCGCTCATGATGGCCAGCGGTTCTCCCACACCCGTATGGTTGGGACAAAGGATGATGTAGCGCTGGGGCAGATCGAGGCGCGCGTAGACCGCGCCGGCGACGTGGCCCGAGTACATGTATCCCGCGTGGGGCGCCACGCAGCCCATGGCGTGAATCTTGTCCCCGGTAACGGAAACGTATTGGTGGATGTCGCGGCGGAGAGTTGCAGGGTCTCCGGGATAGAAACGGCCCGCGACGGCGGGTTGGCGAAGATAAGTGGCCATTGCGAACTCCGAACGGCTGGCAGTGAGTGGCTGGCCCGGAACTCCGGGCAGCTAACTGCCAGCCCCTAGCTGCCGAAAGATGGAGGCGGCTTTTTCCAGGGGCAGCGCCTCGGCGCGCGCATCGGCCCGCACGCCGGCTTTTTTCATCGCCGCCTGGATGGCCGCGGAGTCGTACTTGCTTTTCAGGTTATTGACCAGCGTCTTGCGTTTTTGACCGAACGAAAGCTTCAGGAAATCGATGAACTCGCGCTCCGACACCTTGAGCTTATCGAACTGCGGCGAGATGGTCAGCCGGATCACCGACGAATGCACCTTGGGCGGCGGGTTGAACGCGCCCGGCGGCAACGTAAACAGGTTCTCCACCTTGGCGTAAAGCTGCGCCGTGGCCGACAGCAATCCATAATCCCGCGTTCCCGGCTTGGCGGCGATGCGGTCGGCGACTTCCTTCTGCACCATGATTACGATGCTGTCGAACAACGGATGAAACGCAAAGAGGCGCAGCAGGATGTCCGACGTGATGAAGTAGGGAATGTTGCCGATCACGCGCACCGGCTCCGGCTGGCGCGGCGTCACTCCGGCCAGCGTTCCCGGACGCGGTCCCAGCACGGTGCCGAGGTCGATCTTCAGGATGTCGCCTTCGATGATCTCGACGTTCTCCCGCAATGCGTAACGCATGCGCAACTGGGCGGAGAGCACGCGGTCGATTTCAATGGCGATGACGCGTCCCGCGCGTTGCGCCAGCAGGTCGGTCAGGACACCGCGGCCGGGCCCGATCTCGACGACGCGTTTCTGCGAGATGTCGCCGGCAGCCTCCACGATCTTGACGGCAAAATTCCGGTCGGCGAGGAAATTCTGGCCCAGTTTGGGACGCTTCATGCGCGGGGCAGGCGTTTCGTCGTGTTCGTTGGCCCGTTCTGGTCCTGTCGCTTTCGTTTTCATTTGCTCTTCTTCACCGCCGGCGTTGACCGTGTTTCCTCTCGCCATATAGACTGCCTCTCGCTCCCATGAAGATCGCTGTCGTGGCATCCGAGTGCGTTCCGTATTCCAAGACCGGCGGCCTCGCTGACGTTGTGGGCGCCCTTCCGGGTGCGCTGGCCACATTGGGTCACGAAGTAAGCGTTTTCCTGCCCAAGTACCGGCAGACGAAACTTACCGGCTCCAAGGCGGTCCTGCGCAGCATCACCGTTCCCTTCGACGACCGCTACCGCTTCTGTTCCGTGCTCGACGGCGGCACCGCTCACGGTGTCCGATTCTACTTTATCGACTATCCGCCGTACTTCGATCGCGACGCTCTCTACGGCACACCGCTCGGCGACTACCGCGATAACGCGGAGCGCTTCGGGCTTTTCTGCCGCGCCGCGATCGAGGCGTCGAAGATCCTGGGCGCGCCCGACATTTTTCACTGCCACGACTGGCAATCGGCGCTGGTGCCGATCCTGCTGCGCAGCCTGTATGCGGACGATCCCGCGCTCCATGACGCGGGCACGGTGCTTACCATCCACAACATCGGCTACCAGGGCCTGTTTCCGCCCGACACGCTGCCGCTCCTGCTGCTGCCGTGGGACCTGTTCACCATCGACAAGCTCGAATTCTACGGCAAGGTGAACTTCCTGAAGGGCGCGCTGGTCTTCTCCGATTTCGTCACCACGGTGAGCAGGAAGTACAGCCAGGAGATCCAGAGCTCGGAATACGGTTTCGGGCTGGAGGGCGTGCTGCGCGCCCGCTCGGCGACCGTAGCGGGAATTCTCAACGGCGTCGATTATGACGAGTGGAACCCCGAAACCGACAAGTATGCGGCCTGCCACTTCGGTCCGAAGAACCTGGGCGAGAAGGCGAAGTGCAAGCAGGACCTGCTGACGGAATTCGGCGTGACCGCCGCCGACCCGAAGCTGCCCGTGATCGGCATCGTCTCGCGCTTCGCCGCGCAAAAAGGCTTTGACCTGATTTCGCAGGTGGCCGACCGGCTGGCCCGCGAGGAGATGATAGTGGTCGCGCTCGGCAGCGGCGACAAGGAATACGAGGACCTGTTCCGCCGGCTGAATAAACAGTATCCGCAGCGGTTCGCGGTCAAGGTCGCCTACGACAACAAGCTGGCCCACAAGATCGAGGCGGGCGCCGACATGTTCCTGATGCCGTCGCGCTACGAGCCCTGCGGCCTGAACCAGATTTATTCGCTGCACTACGGCACGGTGCCCATCGTCCGCGCCACCGGCGGCCTGGACGACACCATCGAAAACTGGGACCCGAACACGAAGCGGGGGACCGGTTTCAAGTTCACGGAGTATTCCGGCGAGGCGTTGCTGACCGCGTTGCGCGCGGCGCTCCTCGCCTATAAGGATGCCGAGAGCTGGCAGGTGCTGATGCGCAACGGCATGGCCAAGGACTTTTCCTGGACCGCCTCCGCCCGCGAGTA
>DAISJI010000078.1:0-9837 GCA_036821585.1 Terriglobales bacterium | reverse complement strand
GCGGCGATCGCGGCCACGCGCGTACGTTCCGCGGTGCGGTCCACGCCATCCAGTTCCAATGCTGCCGGCGGCGCGGGCTTGGCGAGAAGGCGATCGAGGTAACCGGTATCAACCTTGCCGGCGCGGAAATCGGGGTCCTGAAAAATGCGGCGGAAGAGGCTGAGATTCGTCTTGATGCCGCCGACGAAGTACTCGTAGAGCGCGCGTTGCAGCCGCGCTATGGCTTGCGCGCGCGTCTCGCCGTAACCGACCAGCTTGGCGAGTAGCGGATCGTATTCCATGGGGACGGTCCAGCCCTCGTACATGCCGCTGTCGCGCCGGATGCCCGGGCCGGAGGGCGCGATCAGCATCGTGATCGTTCCCGGGCTGGGGAAGAAATTGTTGTCGGGGTCCTCGGCGTAGATGCGGCACTCGATGGCATGGCCGCGCTGGGTGACATGCTGTTGTTGAAACGGAAGCGCCTCGCGGGCAGCAATCTGGATCTGCAGTTGCACCAGGTCGAGGCCGGTGACCAGTTCGGTGACCGGATGCTCCACCTGGAGGCGCGCGTTCATCTCGAGGAAGTAGAAGTTGCGCTGCTCGTCGACGAGGAACTCGACGGTGCCGGCGTTGGTGTAGCGCGCGGTTTTGACGACGCGAATGGCAACTTCGCCCATGCGCCGGCGCATGTCGGGCGTGACGATGGGCGACGGACATTCTTCCAGGACTTTCTGGTGGCGCCGCTGCAACGAGCACTCGCGCTCGCCGAGGTACACCGCGTGACCGTGCTCGTCGGCCAGGACCTGCATCTCGATGTGACGCGGGTTGACGATGAGCTTTTCGAGGTAAACCTCGTTGTCGCCGAAGGCGCTCTGGGCCTCGCTGCGGGCGCCGTCGTAAGCACTGCGCAGTTCGGCCGCCGAATGCACGGCGCGCATGCCCTTGCCGCCGCCGCCGGCCGCGGCCTTCAACATGACCGGATAGCCGATCTGCCCGGCGAGCGTTTGCATCTCGCCGAAATCGAGGCCGCGCGAGGAACCGGGCACGAAGGGCACGCCGGCCCTTTCCATTTCCTGGCGGGCGCGGGTCTTGGAGCCCATCATTTCCATCGCCGCGGCGGTGGGTCCGATGAACTTCACGCCCGCATCCTCGCAGGCGCGGGCAAAGTGCGCGTTCTCGGAGAGGAATCCGTAGCCGGGATGAATGGCCTGGGCGCCGCTGCGGCGGGCGACGTCAAGGATCTTGCCGATATTCAGGTAGGACTCGCTCGCGGTGGCGGGGCCGATGGGGTAGGCCTCGTCGGCCTTGCGGACGTGCAGCGAGGCGCGGTCGACGTCGGAGTAAACGGCGACCGAGCGGATGCCGAGTTCGCGGCAGGCGCGGATGACGCGCACCGCAATCTCGCCGCGATTGGCAATCAGGACCTTCTTGAACATAGGCAAAGCAATTCAATGTAACCCTCACTGGAACCGCCACCAATGAGGCACATCACAATAACCTGTGCGGCCGATTTGCGGAAGCGGCCGAAAACTCACTACAAAGGACACGAAGGGACACGAAGGGAGATAGAGCAAGAGAAAAGCCCGATCTCTTGACCGGGCTTTCGGGTGAGCTGGAGCGAGAGACGGAGGCCTTGCGCCTGGCGCTTCGGACCTATTTATTTGTCGACGGTGATGCCACCGGGCTGATTGGCGATCTTCTGGGCCTTCTCGGCCTTGACGGCCATCGTCTTCTTGACCCAGTCGTCGGCTTTCTTCAGGTCTTCCTCGCGGGCCTGCGGATCGCCGCACTCGATGTCGGCCTGCTCGCGCCACATGAGGTTCAGGTACGCCATGGCATCGTCATAGTCGGGCCGCAGCTCGATCGCCTTCTGCAGCACGGTCATGCCTTCCTGCACCGAAGGGGTGTTCTTGGCTCGCAGCTCTTCGCAGACCTTCTTGTCCTTGATGGCCTCTTCGGGCTTCAGGCCGAGCTTGGCTTTTTCTTCCATGCGCGGCTGGTAGGTCTCGGTCCAATCGATCACGCCGATGGAGTAGTAGACCTCGGGATCGTTGGGATCGAGGTCCTTCACCTTGGTGTAGTACTCCTTGGCCTGGCCCAGCTTCTTCATCTGGAAGTAGAGCGAGGCGATGCCCTTCAAGCTGTTGACCTGTGCCTCGTGGTGGGGATTGGTGCTCAGGACTTCCTTAAAGACGTCGATGGCCTGCTCGGCATTCTTGTTGTTTTCCGGCGTATCGGCGCCGGGAACATACTGGTTGGCGTACGCGGTAGCCAGATAAAGCTTGGCATTTATGAGTCCGGGGTCGAGCGCCACCGCGTTCTTGAATCTTTCGATCGCCTCTTCGTACTTGGCGTTCTTGTAAGCCTGGACACCCTTGTTGAGCTGATCGCGAGCACGCAGCTTATTGCAAGCGGTGGAGCCCATCAAGGCCAGGACCACGGCGAGAAACGCCAGGATTCGTGCGCCTCTGTTCATTTGCTTCTCCATCGGGCCCGCCACCGGTTGGTGTCTGGCAGCGCACCCAAAAAAACGATTTGTGATTCAGTGATTTGTGATTGGGTGATTGGCGCGAGTCGCAAGCAAATCACCCAATCGGTAAATCGCACAATGGTTATCCGCCCTGCTCGATCTTGGCGGTGATCAGGCCGACCTTTTCGACGCCGGCGGAGTGCGCGATGTCGATGACCTGGGCCACATCGGCGAAGAACAGCTCGGGATCGGCCTTCACGAACATCACCTTCTCGGCGCGCGTCTTGTAAATCTCTTCGAGGCGGCCCTGGAGCTTGTCCCAGGTGACGTCTTCCTGATTAATCTTGAGGGCCGGCTGGCCGCCACCGCCGCCCTGAAGGAGCTGGACCACGACGGTGCGATCGTTGGGCGTAGTCTGCTGCTTCTGGTCCTTGGGTGGCTGCGGAACGAGGGCATCGAGCCCCTTGGGCGTCATTGGGGTGATGACCATGAAGATGATCAGCAGCACCAGCAGGACGTCGATGAGGGGCGTGACGTTCATGTCCGCCGAAGGACCGCCGCCCGAGCCAACTGTCATTGACATACAGAAATCCTCTCTACTATTTAATCTCAGCCACCCTTCCCAAAGCAGTCCGGAAGGGGCAGCAAACTTATTTCGGGGCCGCCGGAGTCTGCGTAGCCGACGGCGGGGCCGGAGGCGCGCCCTGCCTGCGCTGCTCGGTGAGCAGACCCAACTGGTCCACGCCGGCGGCGCGGACGTTATCGACCACTTCGGCCACGACGCCGTACTTGGCACGGGCATCGGCGCGGACGTACACGCGCTTGTCGGTGCGGCTGGCCAGCTTGTCCTTGATCTTGTTGGTCAACTGGTCGGGAGCGATCTGATCGCTGATGAAGTACACCTTGCCATCGCGGGTGACTGCGATCAGCAACGCGTCTTCCTTCTCCGCGTCGGGCATCTGGCTCGGATTATTGGTCTTGGCCAAGTCCACGCTGACACCCTTCTGCAGCATGGGCGTGATGACCATGAAGATGATGAGCAGGACCAGCATCACGTCCACCATCGGGGTGACGTTGATGGTGGAGTTGACTGCCATAATTCGCTTTGCGATTGCCATGTTTCCTCGCTACCGGCCATGCGGCAGGTGTCGCGCGGCGGCAGGCTTTGGCGCCCCACCCCGGCAAAATCGGCCAGGGTGGGACACCCAACTCATGCTCGCGCGTTACGTTCGCCGTTACTTCCGGGCCATGCCGCGACGCTTCAGGAAGTAGTCGATCAGCTCGCTGGAGCTGTTGTCCATTTCGACGTCGAACGCTTCCACGCGGCCGGACAGGTAGTTGTACATCATGACGGCGGGGATGGCGACGAACAGGCCGACGGCCGTAGTCACCAGGGCTTCGGAAATGCCGCCGGCTACCGCGCCCAGACCGGTCGCCTTGTTCTCGGCGATGCCCTTGAACGCGTTGATGATGCCGACCACGGTGCCGAGCAGGCCGACGAAGGGGGCGGTGGCACCGATGGTGGCCAGACCACCGAGTCCGCGCTTCAATTCGGCGTGGACGATGGCTTCGGCGCGCTCGAGGGCGCGAAGGCTGGCTTCGACCTGCTCGCCCGGGATATCGTTGCTTTCGCCGTGGGCCTTGAATTCCTGCAGGCCGGCGGTGACGACCTTCGCCAGGTGGCTCTTCTTGCTACGTTCGGCGACGCGGATCGCTTCGTCGATCTTGCCTTCACGCAGGGCGCCGGCGACGGCCGGAGCGAATGCGCGCGACTGCTTGCGGGCGGCGCTGAACGCCATCCAGCGGTCGATCATGACGCCAATCGACCAGCCTGACATGATGAACAGGATGATGACGACGATCTTTGCCAGAATGCCCATCTGATGCCACAGCGAGATGGGATCCCATGACACCGCTGCTTCCTGGAACATCCAGAGAGCGACGGTGTGGGCATTCGAGTAAACCACAGTTGCCAAGTTTGTGACGAGCATGAGTTGCTTTTTCCTCCTCAAAACACTTCGAATCGGCGATTTGCCTTGCTAGCGTCCCCGCTGAAGCGCCGTCTCTGCACATCAGCAGGGTGGTTAAAACCGTCCAGACCCAGAAGCTTGCGAAAGCTGCCGGCAGCAACTCGCAAATCCTGTGCTGGTTAGGATGGCAGCGGCGGGTCCTAAGCTGCCCGCCACCGCTTCTCCAAAAAGATATCTCCGAGAAAATACTGCCTGGATCGTCTTGCCTCCCACCCTTCGCCAAACGCGGGCGCCAGGGTGGGCCACCCAGTTAGCCGGAGAGCGTGAAATTGACCGTAATCTGCGTTTCGACTTCCACCGGCTCGCCGTTGAGGAAGTAGGGCTTGTAGCGCCACTGCTTCACGGCTTCGATGGCCGCCGGCGCCAGCATCGGGTGGCCGCTGATCATATGCAGGTTCTGAATGGTGCCGTCCTTGGCAATCACGGCCTGCAACACCACCGTTCCCTGGATGCGCGCCTGGCGCGCCAGCGCCGGGTAGGTCGGTTTCACCTGGTGGACCAGCAAGCCCTGGGAGACGCCCTGCGAAACGCGAACGCGTGTCGGAGTCGCCACCTTGGGCACGGCCACCGGAGTCGAGCTGATGATGCCGCCGATCACGCCGCCCATCTGGCCGCCCGGAACGCCGCCCGGCACGCCACCGACCACGCCGCCAATACCGGAGGTTGGAGGAGGAGTGTCCTCTTCCTTGATCATCTTGACCTTTTCCGGGATCTTGGTGGGAGTGCGCAGCGCGCCCTGATCAACTTCGCTGATGATCTTCTCCACCTTCACCACGGCCGCCGCAACCGGCGGAGGGGGCGGAGGGGGAGGAGGGGGAGGGGCCACGAGGAAGGTCATTAACTGCTGCCTGGGCAGCGCTTCCGTGTAGATCAGCGGGATCAGGATGAGGATTCCCAACAGAATCCCCTGCAAAATGAACGAGACCACGGTAGTAGCGCCACGCCGTTTTGCCCCGAACCGTCCGCCTGATTCGATGAGGCTGTCTTCAAACATAATCCTGTTCTCCGGTACAGACTGTCCCAATGTCTACTTAGACACCGGGGACGCGAAATTTGCTCCCTGCAATCGGGCTGGTGCTCCGGATTTTTTCTTGCGACCCGGACATCTCCCGGCAAGGCGCGCCAGAACTCCTGAACCCATTTCCCGCACATCAGAAAAGCGCTGACGTGAGGGGCACCAAGGACCCATGCGACCGGCACAGGACCAAGGTTTAACCCTTCGCCCGTACCTTTTCCCGGTCGCGCCGGCCGGAGGCTACCGCCACCTGGGCCGGCTGTCGAGCTTTGCGCAAACGCCAATCCTGGTATGCAACCAGCATTGGCGAAGCGATAAAGATCGACGAATACGTGCCGATCACGATACCGATCACCAAAGCCAACGAGAACCCGTGCAGCACCTCTCCGCCGAAGAGGAAAAGCGACAACACGGTCAAAAACGTGAGGCCCGACGTGAGCACGGTCCGGCTCAGCGTCTGATTGATGCTGCGGTCCACAATCTCGGCCAGTGATTCGCGGCGCAGCAGTTTAACATTCTCGCGGATTCGGTCAAACACCACGATGGTGTCGTTCATCGAATAGCCGACCAGGGTGAGGACGGCGGCGACGACGGTGAGCGAGATTTCAATATTTAAAAGCGAAAACGCGCCGACGGTGATGAGCGTGTCGTGGAAGCAGGCGACGACGGCGGCCACGCCGTAAATCAGCTCGAAACGGAACCACAAGTACACGAGCATGCCGAGCAGCGAATAAAGAATGGCCAGCTTGGCCTGCGTCTGGAGCTGCTGTCCAACCTGCGGGCCGACGATTTCCACGTTACGGACGGCAAAGTCGGAAACGTAGAACCCATCGTTGAGCGAGCCCACCACCTCCGCCGCGATACCGCCACGGGAAACATCGTTCACGGAGCTGAGTACGCCGCCGCTGTCCTTGTCGCGGAAACTGGTGATCTGCTGGGCGAGGGCGGCATAGCGCTGGGCGGCGTCGGTACCGGCGTGCAGCGGGTCCTTCGACATCAGGAATTCGGAGACGTCGAGGGCGCTGGCGTTGTTGAGGTCTTTCTTGCCGGCGGCAGGAGTGACCGGTTCGAGCGCGCTGATGATCTGATTCTTGCCCTGGTCGAGCGCCTGTTCGCTGGTCTCCTTGATATCGAGCGCGATCAGCACTTCGTTGTTCTTGGCTTCGCCGAAGCGCTGGATGCGGGCGTTGTGCAGGCCGGATTTGTCGATGGCGGAGCGAATGGCATTGTTGTCGGGCGGATGGGTGAATTTCACGTACACCACGGTGCCGCCGCGGAACTCAACGCCCAGCGGGACCCACTCGCCAGTGTTGTGCTTGCGGACACCCATCGAGATGAGGCCGGCAAGGCTGAAGACCAGCGAGAAGGCCAGGAAGTACCACTTGTACTTCAGAAATCGGATATTCGGGTTCCGAAAAAACTCCATGAATTGCCCTACTTTGTCGATGGCCGGCGGTCGATGGTCGAGGGCCGGCAAGTCAAATCACTAACAAAAACCGTTCCCAGATCGAGCCGATGGCCAACGGCCATCGACCGATTAAATGCTCAGCGCGTCGCCGCGCTTCAGGTTGTTCACGTGCGCGTCGAAGATCACGCGCGATACGAACACGGCGGTGAACAGGTTGGCCAGCAGACCGAAGGTCAGCGTGACGGCGAAGCCCTTCACCGGGCCGGTACCGAAGATGAACAGGATGAAGGCGGAGACGATGGTGGTGACGTGCGTATCCACGATGGTCACCCAGGCCCGGCCAAATCCCTGTTCCACGGCCGACGGGGCCGTTTTTCCGTTGCGCAACTCCTCGCGAATACGCTCGAAGATAAGCACGTTGGAATCGACGCCCATGCCGACGGTCAGGATCACGCCGGCGATTCCGGGCAGGGTCAAGGTAGCACCGCTGAAACCGAGGAACCCAAGCAGGATGATCAGGTTCAGGATCAGCGCCAGGTCGGCGTTGATGCCGGCGCCGCGGTAGTACACCAGCATGAAGACCATGACCGCGAGCATGCCGATGACGGCGGCCAGCACGCCGTGGCGAATGGAATCCGCCCCCAGCGAGGGGCCTACGGTGCTCTCCTGCAGGTAGGTGATGCCCGCCGGCAGAGCGCCGGAGCGCAGCACCATGGAAAGGTCCTTGGACTCTTCTTCGGAGAAGCTGCCGGTGATGCGGCCCTGATCGTGAATCTGCTCCTGGATGGTAGCCACCTGCTGGACCTTGTGGTCAAGCACGACGGCCAGCTTGTCGTTGACGTGGGCGCCGGTGAACTGCGCGAAGCGGCGGCCGCCTTCGGCGGTGAGGGTGAAGCCGACGGCGGGACGGTTGTTCTCGTCGCGCGTCATCTGCGCGTCACGAAGATCACGACCGCTCACGGCCGCGGTACGCGAAACGATATAAAACTGATCGCCGGTGTCCTGGGTATTGCCGGTGCGGCGCTTCATCAGAGGACCTTCGGGCAGCAGCACCGTGTCCGGCGGGAGGATGCCGTTGTGCGCCTGGAGCGCCGCCTGTTCGGTGGGAAATGGCCCGTCAACCGCTTGCCGGATTTCCAACATGGCGGTGGACTGCATGATCTGCTTGACCCGGGCAGGATCGTCAACGCCGGGGAGCTGTACCAGGATCTGGTACTGACCCAGACCATGCTCCTCGATGACCGGCTCGCTGACGCCGAGCTGGTCAATGCGGTTGCGGATGGTCTCGATGGCCTGGGCCACGGCGCGCGTCTTGATGTCTTTGAGCGTCTGCGGCTTCATCGCCAGCACCCAGGAATTTTCCGGGCCGGAGCTGAGGTCGTAATCGGAAAGGCGGTCCTGCACGACGCTGCGCAGGTCGGCGGCCGACTCGGGTGGAACGCCCTTGATGAGGACGCGATCGGAATTATTGACCGGATCGGGCTTGGCGACGTCGGCGTAGGCGATGTTCTTGACGCGCATCTGCTCTTTGAGCGTCTCGATGGCGCGGTCGCTGTCGGAGTTCACCGCCTCGTTGACCCGGACCTGGAGAATGAGGTGAGTGCCACCCTTGAGGTCGAGGCCAAGGTGAATGCGGTCCTGAATCGAGGCGATGAGCGACTGGCCGTTCAGTCCCTTCGGAATCCCGATAATGCCGATAAGGAAAGCCAGCATTACCGCGATAATGAAAACTGTTTTCCAGAGTAAGGTCTTATTCATGTTGTCAGTTGTCAGTTGTCAGTTGTCAGCTTTCAGTCGCCGGAACAGCTGACGACTGGCAACTGGCAACGAGCAACTAGCTCTTCAATTCTTCCGGTCCCATTACGGAGACGACGGCGTTCTTGCTCACTTCCAGCCGCAGATTATCGGGCGGAACGCGGAGATGAATCGAGGTGTCGCGCAGGGCGACGATGGTGCCCGCGATACCGCCCTGGGTCATGACGCGGTCACCCGTCTTGAGCTCGTTCAACATCAGCTGCCACTTCTTCTGCCGTTTCTGCTGCGGCATAATGAGCAGGAAATAAAAAATTACAAAGATCAGTATCAAGGGCAGCCACATCACCATGCCGCCGCCCCCGCCCGTCGATTGGGCCAGGATTGCCGTTATCGATTGCAAGCTGGTCAACTCCTGAGTTCTCCTCGTGCCTTTCCGGTCCCATTCTTCACCAAGGGCACGGCGGATACGGTGTCTGCTTCTCCCACCCTTCCAAGACCGGTCAGGGTGGGGCACCCAAGCACCCTTGCAAAAGCGGTCAGGATGGGGCACACACACCGATGCAACAATTTGTTCCTACGGGTGGATCGCTGCAGGGTCCCGGGAGCTCCCCGGCACCGGCGCCACGCCCACCCTTCCAAAATCAGTCAGGGTGGGGCACCCGGCTTGAGGAGCGATGGCCGGATCTTCCCGTTGGCATGGGGACTTCAAATTCTGAGACCGGATACCGGAAAGGAATTCCTGAATTCCCCAAGCTCTATAGATTGCCGCACTTGGCGCATGGTGTCAAGGTAGTAGGCCAGGTTGTGGACGCTATTCAGGACCTGCCCGAGGATCTCGCCGGTGGCGTACAGGTGGCGCAAATAGGCGCGGGAATAGCGGGCGCAGACCTTGCACCCGCAGTTCGGGTCGAGCGGGCCCTCGTCCTGGGCATAGCGGGCGTTCTTGATGTTGACCTTGCCCTCCGAGGTGAACACCAGTCCATGGCGGGCGGCGCGCGTGGGAAGCACGCAATCCATCATGTCCACGCCGAGACCGGCGTAGGCGACGATTTCTTCCGGCGTGCCCACACCCATCAGGTAGCGGGGCTTGTCTTTCGGAAGATGCTCCAATGTGGACTCGACAATTTCGCGAGTCAGTTGGCGGGGCTCGCCGACGCTGAGCCCGCCAATAGCGTAGCCG
>DAISJI010000077.1:3570-9852 GCA_036821585.1 Terriglobales bacterium | reverse complement strand
CGGTCGTACCACTGGAATGCGCGCTGCACCTGGTCCACCTGGTGCTTGGGTTCCGCCAGGCCATGCCCCTCGCGCGGATAGCGCACGAACACCGTCTCCACGCCGACGTCTTTCAGCGCCACGTACATCTGCTCCGCCTCCGCGATCGGCACGTCGGGATCGTTTTCCCCGTGCATGAACATCGTCGGCGTGCTCACCTTGGCCACGTGCTTCAGCGGCGAGCGCTCCCACAGCGTGTCCATCAAATCGCCTTGGTGCGGATACGCGCCCCACTCCATGGCCTCGTACTGGTTGTAGTAGGTCATGTAGTTATAGGAAATAAAGTTCGAGATGCCGGCGATCGGGATGGCCGCCTTGAACGCATTCGTCTGCGTGATCAGCCAATTCGTCAACTGCCCGCCGTAGCTGACGCCCTCGATGCCCATGCGGTCGGCGTCCAGCCACGGATAGCGGCGCAGCGCCGCATTCACCGCGTTCAGCACGTCCATGGCCTCGTCGCCATCCTGGTCACGAAAGACGGCGTCGGTGAATTCCTGGCCGTAGCCCGTCGAGCCGCGATAGTTCACCATCAGCACCGCGTAACCGTGCGCCGCGTATACCTGGTTGTGCGTGTTGAACGCCGGCCCCTGCTGCCCGTGCGGTCCGCCGTGAATGTTCAGGATCAGCGGATACTTCTGCCCCGCCGTCCATCCCACCGGCTTGGTCAGGAACGCCTCGACGTTGAACTTCATGTCGTTGCTGGTGAAGGTGAACGACTCCACCTCCGCCAGTTGCTTGCCGCCGAGCACCGATGAGTTAATGTCGGTGAGCTTGCGTGTGTTTGCACCCTGCTTCAAATACAGGTTGGATGGATCTTTCAGCGCGGCGAACGTGTAAGCCAGCGCGCCATCCTTGCGCATCGCGAACGACGACACCGATCCGGTATCGCCAATCAGCTTCTCCGGCTCGCCGCCCTTCACCGGGAAGCGATACAAATGGACGCTGCCGCGCTCCTGCACCTGCGCCAGCAGCGCGGCGCCGTCCGGCGTCCACTCGGGAAAGAACTGGCGATTGTCGATGGCGGCGCCCAGCTCGCGCCGGTTGCTGCCGTCGGCGTTCATCACCCAGACGTGGTAGTCCTCCATGTTCGTTTCGCGGTCGGTCAGTCCGCGCTTGGTCGCACCAAAGGCGATCATCTTCCCGTCCGGCGACCACCGCGGCCGAAACTCCACGCCTTCGGTCGCGGTGAGTTGACGAATCGCGCCATCCGACACTCGTACCGTGAACAGGTCGTAATTGAAAATGCGGTCGGCGTCCGGTCCGTGCTCGGCCGCGTACAAAATCACATCGCCCGCTGGCGACCAGTCAATGGAATGCTCGTATCCATTTCCTCTTGTCAGTTGCCGAATTTGTCCGCTGGCCACGTCCACCATGTAGATGTGCAGCCGCCGGTTGTCGTTGAAGTGGCTATTCCCTTCCCAGTAGTCGGGCTTGTAGAGGTAGCGCGTGATCACCACCGGATCGCCGGTCGCGTCCTTCGTCTCCGGCCCATCTTCGGCCGAGACGAACGCGATCTTCTTACCATCCGGCGACCACGCGAAATTACTGCTCGCTCCCGGTTCCGGGCTGTTCGTGCCCTGGACCTCCGCCAGAAATCTCGCGCCGCTCGCATCCGGATGCGCGATCACCAATCCGTGCTTGCCATTCACCGCCCCGCTGTAAGCGATCCACTGGCCGTCGGGCGACCACTCGGGATTCCCCGATCCCTCCTGCCCCGAGCTAAAGCGCGTGCTGTGCCCGTTGCGCAGGTCCATCACATAGAGCTGGCCGTACGGACGTCCCGGACCATCGTTATTGTCGATGGAATACGCCACCAGGTTTCCGTCGGGCGACAACTTCACCCCGCCGATGGACCGCAACTTGAACAGATCGGCCGGCATGAGTCCCTGCGCTCCCGCCGCGCTGGCGAGATTCTGGCTGGGCTGCGCCGGGTTGGACTGCGCGGATGCAACGTTCGACAACATGAGCGCCGCGCTCAACATTACGGGCAAAGTGCGTCTCAACAATGGTGCCCCCACATGCGTCGTATGACGAGGCGTTACATATATCAGCCCGCCACTCCCGCGAGCAACTTGCGCGAGACACATGCCACGCTCACCGCATCTGAAACTGAAACTGAATCGGAAACTCCCCGTGGTAAGCTGCCTCTCTTGAGGTGTATTGGATGGCGACTGCCACTCCCAACCCGGCCGCTCTCCGTACCGAGCTTTACGCAGATCCGGCGGGCGTTTTCGTTCATGACGCGGTTCTCGCCGCCTGCCGTCAGTTCGGAGAAAAGACCGCGCTCATTGACGGCGACCGCCGCCTCAGCTTCGCCCAATACGGCGAGACGATGGAGAACGTCGCCCGCTCGCTGGTCACTGCCGGAATCGCTCCCGGCGACCGCATTGCCATTTGTCTTCCCAATTCCTGGGAATTTGCCGTCGCCTATCATGCCACCACGCTCGCCGGCGCCATTCCCACGCCGCTGAACCCGAGTTACAAGGAGCGCGAGGTCCGCTACCAGATCGAGAACTCCGGCGCCAGGTTCCTCATCACCGACGGCACGCTCGTCGGCAGCATGAATCTCTCCGGCCTGCCCAGCTTGCAGCGCGTTTACACCACGCGTACACCCGCCGGCGGCGCCCAGGCTTTCGACGAACTCCTGCGTGGATCGTCCGCGGCGCTGCCGCAACCGGAACAGCCGTCCGACGTCGCCCTCGCCGCCCTCCCCTACTCCAGCGGCACCACCGGCCTGCCCAAGGGCGTGATGCTGACGCATTCCAACCTGGTCTCCAACGTCTATCAGATCGCCGCGCCCAATACCGCGCCCTTCAGCGAAGAGATGACGGCTCTGCTGTTCCTGCCCATGTACCACATTTACGGCCTCAACGTGGTGCTCAACCCGTTCCTGATGCTGGGCGCTACTTTGGTCGTGATGTCGCGCTTCGATGCGCAGCGTGCCGCGCAACTCATTGTCGGCGAGCACGTGAACTTCATCCCCGCCGTTCCACCGGTGGTCAATATCTTCTGCCAGATGGCCGAAGCCGGCGCTTTCCCGAAAAACCACTCGATTCGATACGTGAAGTCGGGCGCGGCGCCGTTGGCCCCGGAGCTGGCGCGCCGCTTCACTAACCTGACCGGCATCAAGGTAGTCCAAGGCTACGGTATGACCGAAGCGTCGCCGGTAACGCACGTCGGCTTCGAGACCGGCCCGCTCTACCGGCCGGAATCCATCGGCGGTCCGGTTGCGAAAACGGACTGCCGCATCCTGAATGAACTTGGAGAAGAAAGCGCGCCCGGGGAGATCGGCGAGCTGGTCATGCGCGGACCGCAGTTCATGCTCGGCTATTGGAACGCGCCGGAATCCACCGCCGACGTCCTGCGCGACGGCTGGTACTACTCGGGCGACATTGCCCGCGTCGACGAAGATGGCCTCTACTACATCGTCGACCGCCGCAAGGAGATGATCAAGTACAAGGGGCTGCCCGTCGCTCCGGCCGAGGTCGAATCCGTGCTGCTCGAGTGTCCGCTCGTGCGCGACGCCGGCGTAGTCGCCAAGCCCGACGATGCCGCCGGCGAGATTCCCTGCGCCTTCATCGTTCTTCGCGAGGGTGTGCCGGAAACCGAGAAGACCGAGCGCGACATCTGCGCCTTCGCCGCCGAGCGCCTCGCCGGGCACAAGCAGCCGCGCGAAATTCGCTTCGTGCCGCAGATTCCGCGTAATCCGTCGGGGAAGGTATTGAGGAGAGAACTGAAAAATCAGGTGTGAGGTGCTTGGAAATTCGCACTTCGTGATTCGCGCTTGACCGGCCAATTCACGAATTACGAATTACTGCTTTGGCTTCTCTTCCTTCGGCTTTTCCGGCTGCTTTTCGTCGGCCTTTTTCTCGTAGATGGAATACTGCGCCTGCGGTTTCTTCAGCTTGATCACGATCTCATGCTGCGGCTGGCTGACCTCGTAATCCTCGCCGAAGGTTTGATAGCCGCGCGCCAGCACCTGCACCCGCAACTTGCCGTAAGGCGCTGCTGAGAAGGACGCCTGCCCCTCGGGATCGGTCTTGAGCTCGTATCCGCCCTTGCCCTGCTTGCCGTCCTTGTTCACCGGGTGAAGCACCACCGACGCGTTGCGCACCGGCTTGCCGTTTTCATCCTTCAGCACCGTGAACTTCAATTCGGCGGTTTTCTGTTCCGCGGTCGCCAGACCCGCTACCAGCATCATGATGACGATAAGCGCAGCCCTTCTCATGTCCCTATCTTAAGCGGAAGGCGCGCCCGAAACCATCGCTTAGCGCTTTACCGCGGTGCCCAGCATCTCGAAATGCGCCCCTAACAACAGCGGTCCCGACCCCAGGAACGCCCGCGCCGGCAGTTCGCCTTTGAAATACGTCCGGTAGGCGGCATTGAACTTGTCGTACAGGCTCACGTCCGGGCAGTGCACGGTGACCATCACCAGGTCGTCCATCGTCATCCCGCCCTTCTCGATGGTGGCCTTGAACTGGTCCAGCAGCAGTTTGATCTCCTGGTCCACGTCGGCGGGAAGCTTGTCGGTCTTGGGATCGACTCCGATGTGGCCGGCGATGTATAGCGTGTTTCCAACCCGGACCGCTTCGCTGAAGGGCCGGGGAATGTTGCCTTCGGGCTTGATGTAGCGGCGCGATGCCTTGTCCTGCGCAGTCGCGAGCAGTGGAACAGCCAGTAACAGCAGCAACAGTATTTTCATGATTGTCATCCTGAGTCGAAGAGCCTGCCCTGAGCGAAGTCGAAGGGATCTCTATGTCCCATACGATTTGCCCGCACATATTACCGCAGGTGCGGTGCTATCCTCCCTGCATGTCCGGCCCGCGCGAAGTAGAGATCAAGTTCGTCCTCTCCGACCTCCCGGCCATGGCGCGCCGCCTCCAGCGCGCCGGGTTTCGCCCGCAGACGCCGCGCACCCACGAAATGAACACGCTCTACGACCTCCCCTCGGGGGAACTCCGCAACCGCGGCGAGGTCCTGCGCCTGCGCGAATACGGCGGAAAATGGACGCTGACCCACAAGAGCCGCGGCCACGACGGCCGTCACAAGTCGCGCATCGAAAACGAGACAACCGTCTCCGATGGCGCGCAGGCGGAAGGCATCCTCACCGCTCTCGGCTACCGGCCCAGCTTTCGCTACGAGAAATTCCGCTCCGAGTGGACCGACGGTGCGGGGCACGTGGTGCTCGACGAAACGCCCATCGGAAGCTTCGGCGAGATCGAAGGGCCACCGCGCTGGATCGACCGCACCGCCCGCGCGCTTGACATCCAACCCGCCGACTACATCACCGATTCCTACGTCCTGCTCTTCGTGAAATGGAAAGAGCGGACCCACAGTTCCGCCGAGCACATGACTTACAAGGAAATCGGCGTAAGGCGCATCGCGCAAGGCTCAAGGCGCAACCAGTCAGGTAAGAGATAATTGGTTTGCCATGGGCCATGCGCCATGGACCATGAGCTACGCTCCCATGCATCGTCCCCACCAGCAACTCCGTGACTTCTACTCTCTGCTGTTTCACGAGTGGGGGCCGCAGCATTGGTGGCCGGCGCAATCGCGGTTTGAGGTCATCGTCGGCGCCTACCTGACCCAGAACACCGCCTGGACCAACGTCGGGCGCGCGCTCCAGCAGTTGCGCGCGGCGGGCGTTCTCTCGCTCGAGGGCTTCCGGCGCACTCCGCTGCGCGAACTCGAACTGCTCATCCGCAGCGCCGGATACTTCCGCCAGAAGGCGCAGCGGCTGAAAACTTTCGTCGAATTTCTGGACAAGAACTATGGCGGCTCGCTCGACCGCATGTTCTCCCAGCCCACCGAATACCTGCGCCAGCAGTTGTTGTCGCTCAATGGCGTGGGCCCCGAAACCGCCGACTCTATCCTGCTCTACGCCGGAAATCACCCGTCATTCGTGGTGGACGCCTACACCCGGCGCATCCTGGAGCGCCACGGACTCGCCACTCCAAATACGAAGTACGACGATATCCGTGAGCTCTTTCATACTTCGTTGGGCGAACCGTCCTTCATGAACCGCTGCCGAGCCGACGCCGGCGAATTCGCCTCTGGACGAAGGACTCGGCGCAATAAACCCCAAGGCTCCTGCCACACTCCTTCGCGTGCCAGCACCATGAAGCGCCCGGAACTGGCGCAGGTCTTTAATGAAATGCACGGCCTGATCGTCGGTGTCGGCAAGAACTACTGCCTCAAGAGCGTTCCCAATTGCGAGGCGTGCCCACTGGGCAAGTTGCTGCC
>DAISJI010000077.1:0-3470 GCA_036821585.1 Terriglobales bacterium | reverse complement strand
CCTCTTCGCCCAATCCGAAGGACCGCGAACGCCGCCGGCAACGGACCGGCCTGATCGTTCTTGCTTCCACGATCTTTCTCCTGGTAACGATCGTGTCTTCGCAGCAGGCCTTCAATCTCACCTTCCTGCGTCCCACGACCAGCGAGCAGACGCTCATCTTCTCCGCTCTCTCGGCGCTTATCTTTCTCGCCCTGGTTGCGCTCACTTTCGTCCTGCTGCGCACCCTGGTCAAACTCTTCGCTGAGCGTCGTGGCGGCGTGCTGGGTTCGCGATTCCGTACCAAGATGGTGGTCGGCGCGCTCGGACTTTCCTTTGGTCCGGTCATCTTCCTCTTCCTGTTTTCCTACGCGCTGATGAACCGCTCCATCGACAAGTGGTTTTCCTGGCCGGTGGAAGAAGTCCGCCAGGACACCGCCGCCGTCGGCACGCTGCTCTCCAGCTACGCCATCGAGAACGCCAAGGCCGAAGCCGCCTCCCTTGCCGAGTCACCCGAGGCGCAGCAGGGATTCCAGAACAACAATTTCACCCTGGTGATGAACGTCTTTCGTCGCCGCGAGCGCACGCTACAAGGAGGATTCGCGGTCGCCGTGGTTGACGGCGAAGCCGAGGCCGGTTATCGATTGCCGCAGCCTTGGCCGTTGCTGCGCGAACATATCGGCGAGCACCAGGGAAGCCTGTTGCCTCTGCCCAAGTCGGTAAAGATCGCCGGCGTCGAATACATGCTGGGCGCCGGCATGGTTGGCGGTCGCGGCGGCTGGATCCTGGTCGGCATGCCGTTGCCCGAGGGTATGTCGCGCACCATGGCGCAAATCGAGGCCAGCCAGCAGCGCTACCTCGAACTGGCGCAGCAGCGCAAGCTCGTCCGCCGCACTTACATGGGCATCCTCCTGCTGCTGACCGTGCTGGTCCTGTTTGCCACCACGTGGCTCGCCCTCTTCCTGGCCAAGTTCGTTACCCGGCCGGTTGCCGCACTCGCCGAAGCCACCCAGGAAATCTCCCGCGGACGTTTCGAGTACCGCGTCTCCGTTGCCGCCGGCGACGAACTGGGCACGCTGGTCGAGTCCTTCAACCGCATGGCCGCGCAACTGGAAACTTCGCGCCAACAGATTGACGCGTCCAGCCGTGACCTCGCCGACGCCAACGTCGCCGTCGAGCAGCGCCGCCGCCTGATGGAGACCGTGCTGGAGAGCATTCCCACCGGCGTTCTCTCGCTCGACGCCGACCACCGTGTCACCCACACCAATCGCGCCCTGCAGCGCATCTTTCGCGACGCTGGATCTCCCGCACCTCCGCTTACGCCCGGCGCGCTGCTCGATGAGTTTTTCCCCGCCGAAGTCGTGCAGGACTTGCGCCACATGATGCGTAAGGCCGACCGCATGGGCGCCGCCACCAGCCAGATCGAGGTCCCCGTCGGACACCACTCGCTCAACGTTGCCGTCACCGTCGCCTCGCTCGAAGCCGGGCAGCGCCACGGCTACGTGCTCGTTTTCGAAGACCTGTCCGACATGCTGAAGGCGCAGCGTCAGACCGCGTGGCGTGAGGTCGCGCGCCGCGTGGCCCACGAAATCAAGAACCCATTGACGCCGATCGCGCTCTCGGCCGAGCGTATCCGCCGGCATCTGGACCGCGGCACGCAGCCCGACGAGCAATCGCTTGCCATCATCCACGGCTGTGCCGACACCATCGCCAGCGCGGTTGAGACCGTGCGCACGCTGGTGGACGAATTCTCCACCCTGGCGCGCTTCCCCACCGCGCAGCCGCAGCCCGCCGACATCAACAGCGTGGTCGAGAGCGCGCTCTCGCTCTTTGACGGACGGCTGAAGGGCATTACCTTGCAGACCGAACTTGCGCCCGAGTTGCCCAAGGTCTTCGCCGATCCCGAGGCCATCAAGCGCGCCCTCGCCAACCTGGTGGACAACGCCGCTGAAGCCATGCAGGAGGCGCTGGTCAAGGAAGTTCACATCTCGACCGCCCTCGCCCCGGAACGCGAGGCGGTGGAGATCGTCGTCGCCGACACCGGTCACGGCGTTACCCGCGAATTGAAGGAGAAGCTCTTCATGCCGTACTTCTCCACCAAGAAGCGCGGCACCGGGCTGGGGCTGGCGATTGTGAGCCGTATCGTGGAAGATCATCACGGCACGATCCGCGTCGAGGAAAACAAGCCGGTGGGCGCGCGCTTCATCGTCGAACTGCCCATCGTGCCCGAGCCTGCGAAAGTGTTGCATGCATAACATCCTGATCGTCGACGACGAAGCCGGGATCCGGCAGTCGCTGAAGGGCGTGCTGGAGGATGAAGGCTACACGGCCGCCGTCGCCGACAGCGCCGAGGCCGGCTTGGAAATGCTCGACAAGCGTCCCTTCGACGTCGTGCTGCTCGACATCTGGCTTCCCGGCATGGACGGGCTCGAGTGCCTCCAGCGCATCAAGCAGTCCGACGACGCGCCCGAAGTCATCATGATTTCCGGCCACGGAACCATTGAGACTGCGGTTCGCGCCACCAAGCTCGGCGCCTTCGACTTCATCGAGAAGCCGCTCTCGCTGGAAAAAACGCTCATCCTGGTCAAGAACGCGGCCGACGCGCACCGCCTGCGCACCGAGAACCGCGACCTCAAGCGCCAGCAGCCCAAGAGCGTGATCGTCGGCGAGAGCATTCCGATGAAGGCGCTCCGCCAGCAGATCGCCCTGATGGCGCCGACCAACGGGCGTGTGCTCATTTACGGCGAGTCGGGAACCGGCAAGGAACTGGTCGCGCGCGCCATTCATGCGCAGAGCCTGCGCAAGGATGCGTGGTTCGTCGAAGTCAACTGCGCCGCGATTCCGGAAGACCTGATCGAGAGCGAGCTGTTCGGCCATCGCAAGGGCGGCTTCGCCGGCGCCAGCGCCGACAAGGAAGGCAAGTTCGCCAAGGCCAATGGCGGAACGTTGTTCCTCGACGAAGTCGGCGACATGAGCTTGAAGACGCAGTCCAAGGTCCTGCGCACTTTGGACGAAGGCAGCTTCACGCCGATCGGCGGCGACGAGGTGGTCACCGTGGACGTGCGCGTGATCGCCGCCACCAATCACGATCTGGAAGAAGAAATTTCGCGCGGCAATTTCCGCGAGGACCTCTTCTACCGGCTCAACGTGATTCCCTTCTACGTTCCCCCGCTGCGCGAAAGGCTGGAAGACGTGCCGCTGCTGGTGCGCTATTTCCTGAAAGACTTTTCGTCCCAGTACAGCCGCAAGACGAAGGAGATCAGCGACGACGCCATCGATGCCATGATGCGCTACGCGTGGCCGGGAAACGTCCGCGAACTTCGGAACGTGATGGAACGCATCGTCATCATGAACCCGACGGTCTCGAAGCTGGACCGCAAGCATCTGCCGCCATTGGTCTATCGCGATGGCTCGCGCAAGACCGGGGGCGAAGGATTTTCCACGCTGCACCAGGCGCGCGCGGCTTACGAACGCGACTACATCCTCAAGACCCT
>DAISJI010000076.1:0-9982 GCA_036821585.1 Terriglobales bacterium | reverse complement strand
ATGATCTGCATGTCGCGGCGGAGGCGGCGCATCTCCGACGCGCGGGCGGCGAACACATCATGCCCTGCGAAGCGCACCGTGCCGCTGGTGGGCTCGACGAGGCGCAGGATCAGCCGGCCCAGCGTGCTTTTGCCGGACCCGGATTCGCCGACCAGGCCAAGAGTTTCGCCGGGGTGAATGTCGAGCGAGACGTCGCTCACCGCCCGCACCGTTCCGCGCGCGCCGCCGAAGAGAGTTTCGGAGAGCGGGTAATCCTTAACGAGATTGCGGACTTCGACGAGCGGCATGAGCTTCCAGTGTCGAGGGAAATCGTAAACCGCACAAGAGCAACTCGTAGCTGGCAGCGAGCGGCGAGCGGGCTGAGGCCTATTTGTTCGAAAGCGGGCAGTTTTCAAGCAAGTAAGCATGAACCCAGAACACACCCCGCCTTTTGCATATAAGCCATTGGTGATGAATATCTTAGCGTGAAATGTTTAGAACAGTTGCACCGCAACGAGGTCATCCGGAAGCATTTTTTGGGCCGCAATGGCCGGAAGCGGACAGGTTGCTGCTCACGATTCGATTTGTTCCACGTCTTAAACACTGTCAGGGAAAGGGCTCCAGAGGTTGGAGGGATAGTGGAGCGGAAGCGATGGCAGTCGAAGCAGTGGCCTTACATATCGTGCGCAGTGTGTGCGATGCTTCCGAGCGAGCTATGGGACAGGTAGGCCAACCGAAAGCCACCGTCCCGACTTGGGGGCGAATGACCGGAGCGAACGCACGCCGGATTGACGACTCGGCGCTCATCCGCGAAGCGCAGCGCGGGGACCGTGCCGCCTTCGAGGAGCTGATCCGGCAATACGACCAGGCGGTGCTGCGGCTGGCGCTCCACCTGACGGGATCGGAAGCGGACGCGCAGGACGTGTACCAGGAAGCGTTCCTGAAGGCGTACCGCAGCCTGGGCAAGTTTCGCTTCGAGTGCTCTTTCTACACCTGGCTGTACCGCATCGTGACCAACCTGTGCCTGGATCACCTGCGCAAGCGGAACGTGCGCAAGGAGGATTCGGCGGTGGTGAGCGACGCCAACGGCGAGGAGTACAGCGTCATCGACCGGGTGAGCGACGACCGGGCGGGCGCCAATCCCGAGCACGACCTGATGCGCCGCGAACTGGGCGCCCGGATTCAAGCCGCGCTGGAGAGACTCTCCGGCCGCGAGCGGATGGTCTTCGAGTTGAAGCACTACCAGGGATTGAAGCTGCGCACCATCGGCGAAATGCTGAACACGACGGAAGAGACGGCGAAGAACACGTTGTTCCGGGCCACGCAGAAACTGCGCGCCGCCCTGGTGGAAATGAGATAGCCATGAATTGCGAATGGGTGAAGTCGAACATCACGATGTACGTTTACGACGAGCTGGCCGACGACAGCCGCTTCGAGCTGGAGCAGCACACGGCCCGGTGCGCGGAGTGCGCGCTGGAGCTGAAGGCGATCCGCGGCTTCCGCGACATGATGTCGGCGCTGGAGCAGCCGGAGCCGGCGCCCAACCTGCTGGCCGCGTCGCGCATGAAGCTCCAGGAGTCGTTGGAGAACGTGGAGCAGCATCGCGGGTGGCGGCTTCTCGATCCGGCGGCGTGGCTGCGGCAGATGAAGTTCTCGCCCGCGCTGGCGGCGGCGCTGTTGATTGTCGGGTTCGCCGGCGGCATCGGCGCGGCATGGCGGATTCTCCCGTTGGCGCAAAACGGCGGAGGCTCGGTCCCGATCTCCGAAGCATCCATAGCCGGCATCCGGCAAATCACGCAGGTTCCGGGCACCGACAAAGTAGAGATCATGTACGACACCATGGCGCCGCAGAAGGCGGAAGGTTCGTTGAACGATGCGCGCATCCAGAAACTGCTGCTCTATGCCGCGCGCAACAACTACAACCCGGGCGTGCGTGAGGACGCAGTCAACCAGTTGGCGTCGAAGCCGGACGACAGCCGGATTCGCGAGGCGCTGAAGTCGTCGCTGCTGTATGACAGCAATCCCGGCGTGCGGCTGAAGTCGTTGGACGCGCTGGGTCCGTACGTGAAGGACGATACCGGCGTGCGCGACGCGGTGCTGGCGGCGCTACAGACCGACGGCAACCCGGGCGTGCGGGCGGAAGCGATCCGCCTGCTGCAGCCGGTGCGCGCCGACGGCAGCGTGCGCACGGTCATCCAGCGGATGGCCACCGAAGACAAGAGCGATTTCATTCGCAAGCAGTGCACGCGCATGCTGGCCAGCATGCCGGACATTTACTAGGCCCAAGGCGCAAGGCGTAAGGCAAGACAGATGCATTCATAACGAACACACAACTCCTGGAGGGAGTTGGGAGAACACAAGAAGTGAAACGCAAACTTAAATTCGCGATGTTGGCGGCGCTGGTGGCGACCGTGGCCCTGCCCCTCGCGGCACAGACCGGGAAGGTATACCGCGACGGCAATTACTGGGTCGAGGAGATCACGGGAACGCTGTCGGGGGCACGCAGCCTGCGGGTCCGCACCGACGCTGGATCGGTCAACGTGCAGGGCGGAGCGCAGCAGGGATTTACGTACAAGGTGCGCAAGCGGGTGCGCTCGGATTCGGAAGAATCGGCGCGGCGCGAGCTGGCGGGGTTCCGCATCACGGCCGCCATTCGCAGCGGGGCCGCGGTACTGGAAGGCGGCGCGGAGCGGCGTAATTACCGCAATTTTTCCGTCGATTTCACGGTCAATACTCCGCGTGAACTGGAATCCGTCAAGGCCGAAACCGAGGGTGGCAGTATCGCGGTGCGCAACATTGCCGGCCGTGTGAACGCGGCCAGCGGCGGCGGCAGCGTGAGCCTGTCCGACATTACCGGCCCGGTAACGGCGGAAACGGGCGGCGGCTCCGTGGAAGTGACCAACGGCGCCGGCGAACTGAACCTGCACACGGGCGGCGGCAGCATCAAGATCAATGCCGCCAAGGGCAAGGTGAGCGCGGAAACCGGCGGCGGCAGCATCAGCGTCGGCGGGTCGCACGAGGCAGTGATGGTGCAGACCGGCGGCGGCAGCATCGATGTGCAGAACTGCGGCGGCGACGTGCGTGCGTCCACCGGCGGCGGCAGCGTCGAAATCGGAGAAGTCGGAGGACGCGCCGACCTCCAGTCGGGCGGCGGCAGCATCCGGCTGGCGTCGGCAAAGGGTCCGGTAACGGCTTCGACCGGCGGCGGAACGATTCAGCTCTACAAGCTGATGAACGGCGCGCGCGCCGAGAGCGGAGCGGGTTCGATCACGGCCGAGTTCCTGAGCGTGAATACCGACTCGACGCTGGAAACTTCGGTCGGCGACGTGATCGTGTACATCGGCCCCAACGCCCGGGTCACGGTGAAAGCTTCCGTCGAAATGGCGAACGGACACAAGATCCGCAGCGATTTCTCCGAGCTGAAGATTTCCAGCGAAGGCGGGGAATGGGGACCGCGCAACTACTTCGCGCAGGGTTCGCTGAACGGCGGCGGCCCGGTGCTGAGGGTGCGCACGACGAGCGGGAACATCGAGTTTCGCAGGGCGAGCAAATAGGTCATTCAGGCGCTCAGTCGTTCAGTCATCCAGCGACTGACCGACTGACGGACAATTTTCATAGAGGTCAATCATGAAACGGGTAATGATTCAAATCGCAATGTTGGCGCTGGTGGGCACGCTGGCGGCACAGGTCGCACCGCCTATTCCGCCAACGCCGCAAGTTGCGCCGACTCCGGCGCCGGCGCCGAGGGTAAAGCCGAAGGTGCGGGTTTTCAGGTATTCGGAGACCATGCCGGCTTCCGCGAGCGGGTCGTATCTGGGCGTCGATGTGCGCGACGTGAATCCCGATCGCGCGAAGGAACTGAAGCTGAAAAACGATCAGGGCGTCGAGATCACGATGGTGGACCAGGACAGTCCCGCCGGCAAGTCCGGCATGAAAGAGCACGACGTAGTGGTTTCTTTCAATGGGCAAGGCGTGCAGTCGGCCGAACAGTTGCGGCGGATGATCCGCGAAACCAAGCCGGGGCAGAGCGTCGCCCTGGGCATCATGCGCGATGGGCAGCCGAGCACGATGAACGTCGGGTTGGGCGACCGCGCCAAGCTGTTCGCCACGACAGCGCCCAAGGCCTGGAAGATGGAGATGCCGAACGTCGTGGTGCGCGTCCCGGACATCGAGATCCCATCGTTCGTGGTCTCGCAATCCTCACGGCGCAACGGCGCGACGGTAGAGAACCTGACCATGCAGTTGGGTGAGTACTTTGGCGTGAAGAACGGCGAAGGCGTGCTGGTGCGCTCGGTGGAGAAGGGCAGCAAGGCGGAAGCCGCGGGGCTGAAGGCGGGCGACGTCATCCTCCGCGTGGACAACGACCGCATCTCCGACACGCGCGAGTGGAGCCGGCTGCTGCGCAACCACGAAGCGGGCACGGTGAAATTGGGCATCATGCGCGATCGCCGCGAGCAGACGCTCTCCATGGCGTTACCGGAGCAGAGGATGGAGGAGTCGAACTCGTGGTTCGTAGGGCCCGACGTGGATCAGATCCGCTTGCAACTGGAGCACATGGGTCCGCAGTTCGCCAAGGAACAAGCGGAGCTACAGGCGCGCATTGCCCGGGAAATGGCATCGCACCGGATAGAAATGCAGCGGGCCATGCGCGATGCGCAGCGTGAACTGGAGCGCTCGCTGCGCGACGTGCAAAGGGAGAAAGAGCGCGCGCTGCGTGAGAAGGAAAAAGAACCGGACATCGAGGAGCAATAAACAAAGTCGACGAGGCAAGGAAGAGAGCCGGTCCAAAAGGGCCGGCTTTTTCTCTCAGTACAAAGTACAAAGTAATAAGTAATAAGGAATGAGTTTCATGTCCAGCAGGGCAAGACGCCGGAATAACTCATTACTTATTACTTTGCGTGATCAACAGAGTGTTACTCAGTCGTTCGCGAAAGAGGTTGATGCGGCCTCGTGGGAGGCAACGACGACGCGATTACGTCCACCCTGCTTGGCGGCGTAGAGGGCACGGTCGGCGGCGGAGACCAGCGCGTCGCGGCTGTCGCCATCGGCGGGGAATGACGATACCCCGGAGCTGATGGTCACGGGCCAGGCGACGCCCGGGAAGCTCCAGGTCTCGATGGCCTTGCGGAGTTTCTCAGCGGCGGCGGTGGCCTGCTCGACCGTGGTTTGCGGCATCAGCAGGACGAACTCCTCGCCGCCGTAGCGGCAGACGATGTCGGATTTGCGCAGGTTTTGTCCGAACAGGGTGGTGACCTGGCGCAGCACCTCGTCGCCAAGCAGGTGTCCAAACTCGTCGTTGAGGCGCTTGAAGTGGTCCAGGTCCACCATGATCAGCGCCAGCGCGTTGTCGTAGCGGCGGGCGCGCTCCATCTCCTCGGCGATGCGCATTTCGAAATAGCGGCGGTTGAAGATGCCGGTCAGGCCGTCCGCGTAGGCCATGTGGCGGACGCGGTCGAAATAGCGGGCGTTCTGGATCGCGGTGGCGCAGATGTCGGCGACCGACTCGAGCGGCTGCACGTCGTTCGGCGTAAACGCACCGGCGCGCGCGCTCTCCAGCGCCAGCACGCCGATGGTCTCGCCCTGCGAGATCAGCGGCAGGCACATCTCCGATTTCGTTTCCGCAAATCCGGGAACGTATCCGGTCACCGTGGTCACGTCGTTCTCCACCACCGGCCGTCCGGAATCGACGGCGCGGCGGGTGAGCCCGGCGCCGGCGGGAATCTCGCCGCGCTCGGGAAAGCGCAGTGTCAGGCGTCCCTTTTGCGCGCGCAGGTAGAGGCTCTGCTCCTCCAGAAGAAGGATGGCGACATGGTCCACCGGGAACGCCAGCAGGATGGTCGAGCAGGATTTTTCCAGCAGTTCGTCCATGTCGAGCACGGCGGTGGTGTGGCGCGCGAGTGCGTTGATGGCTTCCAATTGCGCGGCGCGGCGGCGCTCCTGCGAGTAAAGCTTGGCATTCTGCAGCGCAATCGAAGCCTGGGTGGAGAAGAGCGTCAGCAGGTCGATGGTGTCGGGATCGAAGAAATTAGGTTCGTCGCTCTGGCAATCGAGCACGCCCACGACTTCATTGCGTACCAGCAGCGGGACGGCCAGCTCGGAGCGCGTCGTCGGAATCGTCAAGAGGTAGCGCGGATCGGAGGTGACGTCGGGCGCATAAATCGGGCGGCGCAGCTTGGCGGCGGTCCCGATCAGGCCGTGGCCCAGCGCGATGTGCAACTGCTCGCTCTCCTGGTTCCATCCGGCATGCATGCGCGCGCGCAACGTCTGCGTTTCCGAATCCATCAGCAGGATGGCGACATGCTGGAGATGGAAGTAGTCGCGCATGATGCACAGGATCTGGCTGAGCACCTCGTCCAGGTCGAAGGTCGAGAGCACCGCCTGGCTGGCATCGTAAAGGAGGGCGATTTTTTGCATGCCGCGAGATTAAGCTCGCAAGAGAATACCGCAAGGTTACCCAGAGTGCCGTTCTTGCCAGGCCAGTTTAGTACGCTCGCACCAAAACGGGCCAGAGTCCGAAAGTAATGCGCAGGGTTGCATCTTCCCAACACTTGCAGTTTCCGGCCCCAGACCCGAAACTAGCCAGTCCCCATGCTTGAGCTGAACACTCCGGTCCAGTACGTGAAGGGCATTGGCCCGAAGCTGGCCGAAGTGCTGGCCACGAAGGGCATCTCCACGGTAGAGGACCTCCTTTATTACCTGCCCTTCCGCTACGAAGACCGGCTGAACCCGCGGCGCATCAGCGAACTGCGGCCGGGAGAAATGGCCAGCATCATCGCCGAGGTAAGAGGATCGGCCCTGCTGCGGACGCGCCGGGGACCGCTGTTCGAGTTGACCGTCGGCGATCCTACGGCCCCAAGTCTGCCGGAGCGACCATCGTCTCAACCGGGAATGTTCGGCGCGGTGCGCTCGAGTTTAAAGTGCATCTGGTTCCACGGCGCCTACCTGCAGGACCGCTTCCAGCCGGGACAACTGCTCGCGCTCTACGGCAAGGTCGAGACGCCGAAGGCGGGCCGCGCGAGGCTGGAGCTGATTAATCCGCAGTTCGAAATCCTGCACGGCGAAACCCCCGATAGTGCGGCGGATTCACTCGAGATCGGGCGAATTGTCCCGGTGTACGGCTCCATGGCCGACGGCAAAATCACTTCGCGCTGGTTTCGGCGGGTGATCCACGGCGCGCTGGAGAACCTGACGCCCGACGTGCCGGACGCGATTCCCGCGGCCATCCGCAAACGCATGCGCCTGGCCCCGCGGCGCGAGGCTTTCTGGCAGGCCCATTGGCCACCGGAGAACGCCAGCCTGGCTGAGCTGCAAATGGCGCGCACCCCGGCGCAGGTGCGGCTGATTTTCGAAGAACTGTTTTTCCTGGAACTCGGGCTGGAACTGAAGCGGCGGAAGATGCGCGCGCTGCCGGGAATCGCTTTCAAGATCGACGACCGCGTGCGCGAGGCGGTGAAGCGGATTCTGCCCTTCCATCCCACGGCGGCGCAGAAGAAAGTGCTGAAGGAGATCGCCGGCGACATGCGGCAGCCGGTTCCGATGCGACGGTTGCTCCAGGGCGACGTTGGCTCGGGCAAGACGATCGTGGCCCTGGAGGCGGCGATCATCGCCATCGAGAACGGCCACCAGGCGGCGCTGATGGCCCCCACCGAAATCCTGGCCACTCAGCACTACCTGTCGGCGCGCCGCATCCTGGAACCCGGCGGGTATCGCGTGGCGCTGCTGACCGGGTCACTGGACCAGCAGCAGAAGCGCGACACGCGCCGGCACATCGCCCAGGGCAACGCGCAGTTGGTGATCGGGACGCACGCGCTCATCGAGGAGAAAGTCGAGTTCGGCAACCTGGGGCTGGTCATCGTCGACGAGCAGCACCGCTTCGGCGTGATGCAGCGCATGAAGCTGATGAAGAAAGCGCTGGCGGATGAGGAGGAAGAGTCGTCTGCCAATCAGTCGTCAGACAAAAAGAGCAGCGTGACCGGCGAGACGCCGGTGCTACGGAAGGCGCCGCGATCGGATGAAAAAGAAGATCTCCAACCCGACGTGCTCGTAATGACGGCCACCCCCATCCCGCGCACCCTCGCCCTGACGCTGTACGGGGACCTTGACGTCTCGGTGCTCGACGAGCTGCCGCCGGGGCGGTCGCCGATCGTGACCCGGAGAGTGTCGGATGAGCGGGCGGCGGAGGTCTTTGGGTTCGTCCGCAAGCAGGTCGTGGCGGGGCACCAGGCGTACGTCGTATATCCCGTCATCGAGGAAAACGAAGAGCGGGAGCTCAAGGCGGCGACCAAAATGTACGACGAGATCCGCAAGAAAGTGCTGCCCGACCTGCGCATCGGGCTGCTGCACGGGCGGCTGGCTTCCGACGACAAAGAGATCGCTATGCGGCGCTTCCAGCGGGGGGAGATCGATGTCCTGGTGGCGACCACCGTCATCGAGGTCGGGGTGGACGTGTCCAACGCGACCATCATGGTGGTGGAGCACGCCGAGCGTTTCGGCCTGGCCCAGTTGCACCAGTTGCGGGGAAGAATCGGGCGCGGCGCAGCGAAGTCCTACTGCGTCCTGATGACCGGGAACAAAATCAGCCCCGAGGGCGAGCTGCGGCTCGACACCATGGTCCGCACCACCGACGGCTTCGAGATCGCCGAAACCGACCTGCAACTGCGCGGGCCGGGTGAATTCTTTGGCACACGCCAAGCTGGACTGCCGGCGTTCCGCGTCGCCAACCTCATCCGCGACCGGGAGCTGCTGGAAGTAGCGAGGCGCGAGGCGGCGGCCCTGATCTCCGGTGATGACGTCACCGAGGTTGAGAGGTCACGGGCGCTCGTCCACCTGAGGTCGCACTGGCAGCGGCGTTACGGACTGGTCGAGGTCGGGTAGCGCTCTTGCCGGCAGGGTAACCCCTGTTGGCGCATCAGCTAATGACCGATAGGCCCTCCCCTTTTGGGCAGGAATCCAGATTGACACCTTGACAGCCACCCTGTTAAGGTTTGCCTTCCCTTTAAAGCTCCGGATTGAAGTACTGCGGAGCCAGTCGTCCGGGAAGCCGCGCGCGCCACTCATCAGGCAAACCAGCCGAATGCGCGGATTGATAGGCCGGGCTAATAAATAAATTTCGGAGTGTGCTGTTGCGTAAGCGCTACTACATCCTATTTGTGAACCGGGACGACGAAGGCCAGCTACGCAAAATTCCTATTCCCCTCCACTATGCCTACGTGTTTGTCGCCGGGGCATTTATTGGAATGCTGAGCATCACCGGCATGGCCGGGTCCTATACCCGCATGTTGATGAAGACCGTGCGCTTCAACCAGGTCCGCGCCGAGAAGGAACAGCTCAAGGACCGGTACTCGAAGCTGGAGAAAGTGGCCCAGGACCGCGACGTCCAGGTGGCTTCGCTGGGATCGCTGGCGAGCGAAGTCTCGACCCTGTACGGCCTGAAGGGTGAGCCTCCCCTGAGCCGCGCCGCGGTGTCCGACGGACAGCACGAAGAGCAGGTTGCCCAATCGCTGGACCAGTTCTCGGCGTTGCGATATTCGGCCATGAGCGGGGCCGCTACCATCGGCATCAGCATGGCCGGCCTTTCCGGACGCCATAACCTGACCACCGCCGACTGGCTGCGCATGACCGAGGCGCCCAATGTGTGGCCGGTGGAAGGCAGAATCACCGGGGCCTTCGGCGAGCGGGTTGACCCGTTCAACGGGGAAGGCGCGTTCCATCGTGGCGTGGATATCTCCACCGGGTACGGCGCCCCCATTGTTGCCCCCGCCGACGGTACCGTCGTGTATGCCGACCAATACAACGGCTACGGCCGGATGATCGAGATCGACCACGGGCACGGCTTCCTTACCCGCTTCGGGCATATGTCGGGATTTTCGGTAGCGAATGGACAGTCCGTGCACCGGGGAGACATCATCGGGTACGTCGGGCTGAGCGGCCGCAGCACCGGACCGCACCTGCACTACGAAGTCTGGGTCCACAACACCCCGGTCAATCCATACAAGTACCTGCG
>DAISJI010000075.1:6925-10016 GCA_036821585.1 Terriglobales bacterium | reverse complement strand
GGAACAGCGGGCTACTTCCATTCGCCGGCTTTTTGCAACTTCCTGATCTTGCGCTTCATCAGGTCGCGCTTGAGAGCGGAGATATGGGAGATGTAAAGCTTGCCGTGCAGATGATCGGTTTCGTGCATGAAGGCGCGGGCCAGCAGGTCTTCCCCGGTGCGCTCAAACCATTCGCCGGTTGCGTTCTGCGCGCGCACGGTCACGCGCTTGGGCCGGGTGACGTTCTCGCGAAACTCGGGGATGCTGAGGCAGCCTTCCTGTTGCGTCAGCTTGCCTTCCACCTTGATGATTTCCGGATTGATGAGCACCAGCCTGGCGGCGGGATCTTCCTTGAAGGTAACGTCGATGACGACAATGCGCTTGGAAACGCCGATCTGCGGCGCGGCCAGCCCGACGCCGTGCGCCTCGTACATGGACTCGAACATATCGTCGAGCAGCTGGCGAAGTTCCGCGTCGAAAGTCTTTACCGGTTCCGCCGGTTTCTCCAGGACAGGGTCGCCAAATTTAACGATGGGATAGATCATGTGTTTGCAATTTGAAATTTTCAAATTTCAAATTTCAAATTTCCTGAGACGAATCAATATTCCTTCAATTGACGTAGGTATCCGTCAAAATTACGTTTGACTTCGAGCAGGCTGTCGCCGCCGAACTTGTCCAGCGCCGCCTGGGCCAGGGTGAGCGCGACCATCGCTTCTCCGACGACGCCCGCCGCCGGGACCACGCATACGTCGGAGCGCTCGTAAGCGGCCTTGACCGGTTCGCGGGTCTCGAAGTCCACCGACTCCAGCGGACGGCGCAGCGTCGAAATCGGCTTCAAATACCCGCTGACGACAACATCTTCGCCGTTGGTGACGCCGCCTTCGAGTCCGCCGGCACGGTTCGATCGGCGCGTGAATCCGGCAAAATCGCGGTCCGCGTCGTAGGCGATCTCGTCGTGCACCGTGCTGCCGCGGGAAGCCGCCGCCACCGTGCCGCTGCCGATCTCGACGGCCTTCACCGCCTGCACCGACATCACCGCGGCGGCGAGACGCGTATCGAGACGCTCGTCCCAATTCACGTACGAACCCAGCCCCGGCGGAACGTTGTGCGCGCGGACTTCGAACACGCCACCCACCGTGTCCGCCATCTTGTAAACGTCGTCCACCTCGGCCTTCATGCGCTGCTCGGTGTCCGGGTCGGCGCAGTTGAGCAGGACCTCGTCGCGCTTCGATAGTTCGACGATTTGCTCCCACGCGATGCTGTCGCCGGAAATCGAGACCGTCCCGAGTGCGACCACGTGGCTGAGGACTTCAATTCCCAACTCGCGCAGAAGCAGCTTGGCTAAGCCGCCGGCGGCTACGCGCGCCGCGGTTTCGCGCGCCGACGAGCGCTCCAACACGTATCGCGCTTCGGGAAAGTTGTATTTCAACGCGCCCGCGAGATCGGCGTGGCCCGGACGCGGCGACGCCACTCGCTTGTGCTTGCCGGGATCGCCTTCCTCGACCGGCAGCGCCTCCTGCCAGTTCTTCCAGTCGTTGTTGGCGATAAGTATCGTAATCGGCGAGCCGATGGTCTTGCCGTGGCGCACGCCGGAGACGATGTGCGCCGTGTCGCGCTCGATCTTCATGCGCCCGCCGCGTCCGTAGCCCTGCTGGCGGCGCCAGAGCTCGCGGTCGAGAAACGCCTGCTCCACGACGATGCCCGCGGGCATGCCCGAAACGAGCGCCATCAGCGACTCGCCATGCGATTCTCCGGAGGTGGACCAGCGCAGCATGAGAATTCGGATTGTAGCGCAAGGAGGACAGTTACGATTCCTTAGTGCGTCACCACTCAGCACACGAAGGCACACAAACAGGACAGTACGTCCATTGATACGAAATAATGAAAGCGTCCCTACGCTGCCGGGGCGCTGGTTTCCCGTCCCGGAGCGGGTTACAATCTAGGGATAACATCCCCGGCCAAAGTGGAACAAAAGCGCGTGATCAATGGAAGTGTCATGAAACGAGTCGTATTTCCCTTAGCGGTGGTGTGTCTGCTCGCCGCAGTCGCCTATGCCGGCGACACCGTCATTGAAGAGATCGTTGTCCGCATCAACGGTTCCATCATCAGCCGCTCCGACCTGCAACGCAGCAAGGAAGACGTCATGCGCGAATGCAAGGAGAAGGGCGGCAGCGACGCCGATTGCCAGGCCGAAATGGCGGCCCGCGAGAAGGACGTTCTGCGCGACCTGATCGACCAGCAATTGCTTCAGCAGAAGGCCGCAGACCTGGGAATCACCGGCGACACGGAACTGATCAAGCGCCTCGACGAGATGCGCAAGCAGATGAAACTGGACAGCATGGAAGCCTTGGAAAAGGCGGCGGAACAGCAAGGCGTCTCCTTCGAGGACTACAAGCAGAACATCAGGAACCAGATCATCACCCAGGCGGTGATCCAGCGCGAGGTCGGACCGAAAATCAGCATCTTGCCGGAAGACGTCAAGCAGTTCTACGACTCGCACCAGAAGGAACTCGATCGTCCGGAAGCGGTGCAGTTGAGCGAAATCCTGCTTTCCACGGCGTCGAAGCCGGCCAAGGAAGGGGAAGCGCCGGAAGAGGACGCGGCCAGCATTGCGGCGGCACAGAAGAAAGCCGACGCGGCCGCGGCAGCGATCAAGAAGGGCGAAAAGTTTGAGGACGTCGCCAAGAAATATTCCGACGGCCCGACCGCTGCGCAGGGCGGCGACCTGGGCGACTTCAAGCGCGGCACGCTGGCCAAACAGCTCGAAGACCGCGTCTTTTCGATGAAGAAAGACGAGGTCACGGAGCCAATCCGCACCAAGCAAGGATTCGTCATCCTGAAGGTGACCGAACACCAGGCCGCCGGCGTCCCGCCGCAGAAGGACGTTGAGAGCGAAATTCAGAACGCCATCTACTACCAGAAGCTGCAGCCGGCGCTGCGCGACTACATGACCAAGCTGCGGGAAGAAGCGTTTATCGACATCAAACCCGGCTTTGTGGACACGGGCGCCAGCCCCAACCAGACCAAGCCGGTCGTCACCACCGCCGCCGAAGACTCCGCCGCGCGGGAAAAACTGAAAAAGAAGAAGAGGTTCCTGGTGTTCTAGGAGCGG
>DAISJI010000075.1:4535-6825 GCA_036821585.1 Terriglobales bacterium | reverse complement strand
TTTACACGTGCTGTTCGTTCGGATGGTCCGGAGCCACGGCCGCAGCGGTACTGGTGGCCGAAGCCGGCTGGGTGGGCTGCGGTAGTCCCGGCTTCAGGTTGGCGGTTGGACGCAACATGTCGGGCCGGGTACGCTCGTCGTACTTGCCGAAGATCATTTTGCCGGCGGTGGTTTGCAGCACGCTGGTGACGGCGATATCGATGGTCTTGCCGATCAGCTTGCGCGCGTTGTCCACCACGACCATGGTGCCGTCGTCGAGGTAGGCGACGCCCTGGTTGTACTCCTTGCCTTCCTTGAGGATGAAGACGCGCATGGCCTCGCCGGGGAGCACGATCGGCTTCAGCGAGTTGGCCAGTTCGTTGATGTTCAGCACCTCCACCCCCTGAAGCTGCGCGACTTTGTTCAGGTTGAAGTCGTTGGTCACGATCTTCCCTTCCATCTCTTTCGCCAGCTCGATCAGCTTCAAATCAACTTCACGGACGGAGGGGTAATCGGTCTCCACGATCTGGATGTTGAGGGTGGCGATTTTCTGGACGCGCTGCAGGATGTCGAGGCCGCGGCGGCCGCGGTTGCGCTTGAGCGAATCGGCGCTATCGGCGACCAGTTGCAGCTCGCGCAGGACGAACTGCGGGATGATGAGCACACCGTCGAGGAAGCCGGTCTCGGCGATGTCGGCGATGCGTCCGTCGATGATCACGCTGGTGTCGAGGATCTTGTAGCTGCGTTTTGTCTGCTTTTCGCCGCCGAAGATCCCGCCCAGGGCCGAAAGGTTCAGCAGGTCGCCCTTGTTGGCGCCGACGACAAGGCCCACGTAAGCCATCAGCAGCATGACCATGAGCTGCAAGAAGGATTGTGTGCTGCCGGCGGCAATGCTGTTGCGGATGACCAGGCTGAATAGATAGGCGCCGAAGATGCCGAGCACGCTGCCAATGGCTGACCCGATCAGCCGCTTCAGGCTGACCTCGCGCAACCGCATCTCGAAGACCACGACAATGGCTCCGATGGCGGCGCCCACAACCGCGTCCGCCGCGATGTGCAGCCCGAAGGGGCGAAGCAGCGCGCAGACCGCGGCGACGATCAGGACGAATGAGATGCGAATAATTCCCATGTCCGAGGGACCTCCGTCAGCCCAAAAGCAGGCTGAGCAGATACGAATCGGGTGGCGCCATCCCGTAACAACCGGGACAGTCAACCGTATGAATGGTTGCCTTTATATCACTTACCACCCAGACGTGCTAATCGCAAATGGCCTGCTGCAAGAGCCGATTGCCGCCGGCACAGTTATCCAAGTTGATAACAAGGGCGCACCTTTCCCGTTGCTTTCCGCAGAAAGGCAGGGCATCTTGCTGAAGGCGGATAGCTCATCGGATTTAAGGTCCCAGTGACGCCGGGCCAGCTCAGAAGCGACCTCAATTCCCCGGCGCAGTTGTCTGGAGCCTTAACGAAACCGGCGCACGTCTCGGGGGAGAACAGCGCCGGTTTTTTCTTTTTCCTAAGAGTAAAATCCACTCGCCATGAAATCCGTCGTCATTCCCCGCTACGGCGGCCCCGAAGTTCTGGAAGTCCGCAACGTTCCCGATCCGCAACCCCAGCCGGGCGAAGTCATGGTTCGCGTCGAAGCCGGAGGCGTGAACTTTGCCGACCTGCTGACCGCGAAGGGCGAGTATCCCGGAACACCGCCCCCTCCGCTGGTGGCGGGACGCGAGTTCTGCGGACACCGCGAAGACAACGGCCAGCGCGTGATGGGCTACACCCAGTCACAGGCGTTCGCCGAAAGGGTCGCCGTACGCCCGGAATTCATCTGGCCGGCTCCGGAGAAGTGGACAGTCGAGGAGTGCGCTGCGTTCCCGGTGACCTTCTTCACCGCATATCTCGCGTATTGGAAGGCTGGCCTGATCGATTCACATGTAGGACAGCCGCCCTCGGCAGTCCCCCGCGTCCTGATTCACGCCGTTGCCGGAGGCGTGGGCACCGCGGCGGTACAGATCGGGCACCTACTCGGCATCGAGACCTTCGGGACATCTTCTTCGGATGAAAAGCTGGAACGGGTGAAGGCGATTGGCCTCACCCACGGCATCAACTACACGCGCGACGATTACGTGGACAAGGTGCGCGACCTCACCGGAGACGAGGGCGTGGATGCCGTCTTCGAAATGCTGGGCGGCGAGCACGTCAAGAAGAGCGTGCAGTGCCTGGCTTGGCTCGGACGCGTCATCACCTACGGCGCGGCCAGTGGCGAACGCGCGGCCTTCGATCCGCGCATGTTGTACGAGCGCCAGACCAGCGTGCA
>DAISJI010000075.1:0-4435 GCA_036821585.1 Terriglobales bacterium | reverse complement strand
CCGCCCATCTTGCAGTGGGCGACGATCTCGCGGCTGGAATCCAGTTCGTGCACGCGCTTGGGCAGGTCGTTGAGCGGGATCAGGTATCCGCCGAGATTGCAGATCTGATATTCGTGCGGCTCGCGCACGTCGAGGATAAACAGGTCCTCGCCCGCGTCACGCCGCCGCTTCAATTCTTCGACGGAAATTTCCGGAAGCTTGTTCTCCACCGGCTTTTCTTCCCCTCGGATGCCGCAGAATTGCTCGTAATCAATGAGCTTGGTGATGGTACGGTGCTGGCCGCAGACCGGGCAATCCGGGTCCTTGCGCAGCTTCAGCTCGCGGAACTTCATAGCGAGAGCGTCCACCAGCAGCAGGCGTCCGATCAGCGGCTCGCCCGCGCCCAAAATCAGCTTGATCGCCTCGGTGGCCTGCATCACGCCCACTAGCCCGGGGAGCACGCCCAGCACCCCGCCCTCGGCGCACGACGGCACCAGTCCCGGCGGCGGCGGCTCCGGATACACGCAGCGGTAGCATGGGCCGTTCTCGGTCGCAAACACGCTCACCTGTCCCTCAAAACGGAAGATGGAGCCGTAGACGTTGGGCTTGCCGGTGAGCACGCACGCGTCGTTGACCAGGTAGCGGGTGGCGAAGTTGTCGGTACCGTCCACGACGATGTCGAAATCGCGGAAGAGTTCGAGCGCATTCTGGCTGGTCAGGCGGGTCTCGAAAGTCCGCAGCTCGACTTCGGGATTCATGGCTCCGATTTTTTCGGCGGCCGATTGCAGCTTGGGACGCCCCACGTCGGCGGTGCTGTGGATGATCTGGCGCTGGAGGTTGGTGAAATCCACGACGTCGAAGTCCACCATGCCCAGCGTCCCCACACCCGCCGCCGCCAGGTACAGCGCGAGCGGAGAACCCAGCCCTCCGGCGCCGATGCAGAGCACCTTGGCGGCCTTGAGCTTCAACTGACCTTCCATGCCGACCTCGGGCATGATCAGGTGGCGCGAGTAACGCAGGATTTCTTCGTTCGTCAGCGAATTCGAAACGGTTGCAACACTGCCGGCCATATACACCTGCCTCGCGAGCGCCGGGCGCTCACGCAAATTTGGATTTCGACGGAAGAACTACAGGCAGGGACAACAACAACAGCCGCCGGCAATGGAAGGGATAATCGAAATGGTGTCGGTATCCAGGACTGGAGTGTTTTCCTTGCTCAGAAAACGGATGTCTTCGTCGTTAAGGTACACGTTCACGAACGAGCGCAGCTTGCCCTCGTCGGTAAACAGGTGGCGCCGCAAGTCGGGGTGCGCGGAGGTGAGCTGGTTCAAGGCCTGGCCCACGGTTTCCGCGCTCAGTTCCACCGAATCGCTCTTAGCGGCGTACGGTCGCAGCGGGGTTGGTATCAGTATCTTCATGCAAAGCTCCAAGAGACACTACAGATGCGTGGAACAGGCCGCCGGATTCAACTTGCCGGAGAAACCGGAGCAGCCTGATTCACGCTAATTTTTTCGTCCTCGAAACGCTTGTTCTCCTCGCCGTCACCCGCCAGCAGGAAGGCATTCGTCACGGTTGCCTTGCCGCCCTCGACGCTGGTAATGACGTACGAGCAGCCGATCCAGTGCGCTTCGGCGAAGTCGGTCTGCGACCACTGCGCCGGATGGTCGGGATGCGAGTGATAGAAGCCGACGATATCCAGCCCCTGCGCGCGGCCCTCGCGCTGAATCCGCACCAGCTCTCCCGGCGCGATGTGATAGCGGTCTTGCGGCGAATCGTCGCGCGTGTTGCCGCAGCGCACCGCCGACTCGACGACACGGTCGTCACCGTCAAAGCGTCCCAGAAGCACGCCACAGCACTCGTGCGGGTAGGTGTCCTCACCGTGCTTGCGGAGAGCGTCGAAGCCGGATTGAGAAATCTTCAGCATCAGGCAATTCGAAATTTCAAATTTTCAAATTTCAAATTTGCAATTCCGATCACTCTTCCCAGAACCGCTCGCTCAGGTATTTGTCTCCGCTGTCCGGGAATATGGTCACGATGACCGCCTTCTCGCCCGCCGGCAGATTCCCGGCAACGTCGAGCGACCCGGCCAGCGCCGCGCCCGCCGATATGCCCACCAGTAGCCCTTCTTCGCGGGCCAGGCGCTTCACCATCTGGTAGGCGCGCTCGGTGGTGATGGCGCGGTCTTCGTCGGCGAGCGACGGATCGTAAATCTTCGGCACGATCGCCGTCGCCATGTGCTTGGCGCCCTCGATGCCGTGAAACGGTCCATCGGGCTGCAGGGATACGCAGCGGACCTTCGGGTTCAGCTCCTTCAACCTCCGTGCCGCACCCATGAATGTTCCGCTTGTCCCCAGCATGGCGACAAAGTGCGTGATGCGGCCTTCGGTCTGGTTCCAGATTTCGTTCGCCGTGGTCTCGTAGTGCGCGCGCCAGTTGGCATCGTTCGAGTACTGGTCGGCGTAGTAATAACGCTCCGCATCGGCGGCATGCAATGCACGCGCTTTGCGGATGGATCCATCCGAACCTTCGGCGGGATCGGTGAAGATCACCTCCGCACCGTAGGCGTTCAGGATGCGCTTGCGCTCCACCGAGACGTTGGACGGCATGCAGAGCGTAACGCGGAAATCCATGGCCGCGCCCAGCATGGCGTAGGCGATGCCGGTGTTGCCGCTGGTGGAATCGAGCAGCCGCACGCCCGCGCGCAGCCGGCCGGAATCAATCGCATCGCGAACGATCCATGCGGCGGCGCGGTCCTTCACCGATCCGCCCGGATTCGCCCACTCGGCCTTGGCCAGGATCTCGACGCGCGGCGAAGCGCTCGCCCGCTCCAGGCGCAGCAACGGTGTATTGCCGATGCGCTCGAGCAGCGTTTCGCCCAACTGCGCGTGAACGCCGAATGCAATGCGCTCTGCCTTGTAAGCCTGTGTCCCCATATTTGCGGAAATTCGGCCCCACACCCGAATGTTCCTAAAGCCTGATACCGAATAGCTAAAGCCTTTTTCTCTCCCCAGACAACCCGCCAGCAGTTCCCGGTATCCATTGGAGCCGAGTGGCGAGAATGGCGTATCGAACGACGTAGCACGTCCGGTCGTTGACGCCCTCTGCTTTCGATGTGGTAGGGTGGTCTGGCGATTCTTACCCGTCGCAAAAAGACTGCGAAATGGCCAAGAAAGACAAACCCGGACACACTTGGGAGGAAGCCGTCGCATGGCTGCGCGAACACGGCTTCGACCTGCTGGACGCTCCCGGCGTGCAGAACCGGATTTTTCTGAAGAAAAACAAGTGTTCCGCCGCCATTGAAAAAGTCGGCAACGACGGCGTAAAGATCTTCGCCTATCCCGGCTGCCTGGTGAATGGCGAGATCGCGAAACTGGTCAACCAGGGCTTCCAGCAGTTCTTCAAGACCAGCAAGTCCGAACTGCCCGCCACCGCCGACCGCCTGATCGCCTTGCACGACTTCACCGAGGAACTGAAGGAAGCTCTCGGCACGCCCAGCTTGTACAACGAATCGCTGGGTACGGTGAGCGAGAACTACCACTACGACCGGCTCAAAGGCCGCGAAGACGGCGTCGAACGCAAGCGGCGCCCCTGGGAAGCGCGCACTGCCGCGCCGGCCAAGAAGCAGGCATAGCAGCCCAGTAATAAGTAATCAGTAATAAGTAATTGTCTGTCCGGCTGAATTCGCTCTCTTGAGGCCGCGCTGAGTTCGCTCTTGCTTATTACCTATTACTTATTACTAATTACTCTCCATGGCCGCGAAGCCCATCCCGTCTCTGAACTGGTACGACATTTCCGATCCCGCGTCGCCCGATCTGGACGAGCTGGCCCGCAAATTCTCGCTGCACGAATTGCAGATCGAAGACACGCGCCATCCGCCGCAGCGCGCCAAGAGCGAAGAACACGACGGATACATCTTTACCGTCCTGAAAAAACTGAAGTGCACCGATGAAGTGAACTTCGAGGACTTCGACGCCTTTCTCGGCCCCGACTTCCTCGTCACCGTCCACACCGGCCCGTGCGCGCTCGTGGACCGGGTGCAACTCAGGGCGGAGCAGAACCAGGTCAACCGTATCGACCGGCTGTTTTACACAATCATCGATTTGGTCGTTGACGAGTACCAGCCCCTGCTCGACTACCTCTCCGACAAGATCTCGGATATCGAGTCCGAAGTGCTGGAGCGCCCCGACCCGGAAGTGCTGTCGAGCATCTTCCGCCTGAAGCGTGACCTCATCCTGTTCCGGCGCATCTCCGGCGCCATGCGCGAAGTCGTGAACGCGATCATGCGGCGTGAGAAGGGGCTGGTCGGCGATGATCTCGACCCCTACTTCCGCGACGTCTACGACCACCTGCTGCGCACGGTCGAGCTGATCGAGGCGGACCGCGACCTGCTCACCGGCTGCCTCGACATTTATCTCTCCGCGGTCGCCAACCGCACCAACGAAGTCATGAAGGTGCT
>DAISJI010000074.1:5533-10481 GCA_036821585.1 Terriglobales bacterium | reverse complement strand
TGCGACAAGGCGCGCTGGTAACTGATCTGCGCCTGTAGCAGGCTCTGTTCGGCGCCGGAGAGCTGCGTTTGCGCGTCGAGCACGAAGAAAATCGTCTGCGCACCCAGTTCGTACTTGCGCTGCTCGGCTTGCAGGTTCTTCTCCGACAGGTCACGCGCCAACTTCGCCGCTGCGACGGACAGCTTCGCCTGTTCCAACTGGTCGACCGCGTGTTTCACTTCCAGCATGATGGCCTGCTCGCGCTGCCGAAGCTGGTACATGCTCCGGCGCTTGTTCACCAGCGCATTGCCCATGTCGGCTTCGGCGCTGCGGTTGCGCAACGGCAAGCGCAGGCTCAGCGTCATACCGTAGCCCGGGAAATTTCTCGATCCCAACTGGTCGAGCGCATCGCTCAATCCGCCGCTGGAGATCACCACCGGCGTCCCCGTCGCACTGCTGATCAGGTTTCCGCCCACGCCGTTCATGGAGTAGAACGAGCTGATCGACAGGTCCGGTTGCAGGTTGTTGTGCGCAAGCTGGATGTTGGTGTCGTCGTTGGCTTCCTGCTGGCGGAGGGCCTCCAGTTCCGTGCGCGATTGCAGCGCCTGTTGCAGCGCCGCGACAACGTCCACCAGAGCCATCTCGCCACTCGGGGCAGCAGACTCGGTCAGGTCCAGGTCAAGCACCGACAAACGCGCATCCAGATCGGCGCCGATGGTGCGCCGGAACTCATCCTCCAATTGCCGCAGCGAATACTGCGACTGGATCAACTGAAGTTTCCGTTGCGCCACCTGCGACTCCGAGCGGTAAATATCCAGCGGCGGCAGCGCGCCCAGCTCGAGAGCGCGCTTGTTCTGCTTGTACGTCGCCTCCGCCATGTCGAGCGCGTCCTGCGTCACTTTCAGGCTCTCGCGCGCCTGCACCACGTCCCAATACTGGTTCACCGCGAGCAGGATCGAGTCGTTGACCGACGTCTCAAAGTTTGCGCGCGTCTGCTTCAAATTGCGCTGTGCGATCAGGATGGGCGCGCGGTTGGCGAAAAAGCCGCGGTTGCGCAGCAGGTTCTGCGCCAGCGACACGCTCAGCGCCGATGCGATGCTCGGGTTCAAGGTCGCAAAGCTGCTGTTGGTCGCATTGCGGTTCGCGTTCCAGCTCACGTCGTATTGCGTTCCGCTCTGGAACAATTGCGCATAGTGCGACGAAAAGCTCTGCGACAGACTGCTCAGCGTGCTCGCGCCCTGCAGCGTGGAGGTGGTTGGCGAGGTCGAACGCGAGGGCGAGAACGTGGACGTCAGCACCGGGTCGAATGGGCCGTAGGTCCGGCGCAGGCTGAACTTCGCCGTGTCGAGCTGAAGCTGGTTCAGCTTGATGTCGGTGTTGTTGTCGAGCGTCAATTGGATCGCGTCCGCCAGCGACAGCCGCAGCTTGCCGTTCACGACAAACTGTTCCATGGTCGGCGGAGGCGCGATCTGGATGGTGCGGTTCGGCTTGACGAAAAACTTCTGGAAATACGACGGCTGGGGGAACGTCTGCGCCGAAGAAACTGCCGACACAAGTAACAGGAGGAAAAAGGACCTACGAAGCATATTCGTTCCTAGTTTCTGCCGCCCGCTGAAGCGGGCTCAGATTCAGATTGCTCACCTACCCCGGGCTCACGAGTCCGTGTGAGAGCTGTGTCGCGCCGCTGGCGCTCGACGATCCTGTTCCACTTCACCCACCGCTGCCGCGGTGGGCTAACGAATTCTGCCGCTCCGCGGCTACAGAATCACTGCTCTCGGACCACTGTCACCCGCGAAAACCGGTTCTCACACAGACTCTCACGCCCGGGGCTACAATCTTCCGCCCGCAAGCGGGCTGGATTCGCGTTACTCGTAGCGGATCGCTTCCACTGGATCCAGCCGCGCCGCCTTCCGGGCCGGGTAGATGCCGAACAGCAATCCGACGGAAACGGAAAATACGAATGCCAGCGCGATCGAGCTGAAGGTCATGATGGTGGACCATCCCGCCAGCATGGCGATCGCCCGCGACAGCACAAACCCGACCACGATCCCGATCAGTCCGCCGGAGAACGAGATCAGCACCGCCTCCACCAGGAATTGCCGGACGATGTCCCTCTGGCGCGCTCCAATGGCGCGCCGGACGCCGATTTCGCGCGTGCGCTCCAGGATGCTGGCCAGCATGATGTTCATGATCCCAATGCCGCCCACCAGCAGCGAAATTGAAGCGATCGCCACCATGACGATGTCAAAGATGCGCTGCGTGCGCCGCTGCTCGGCCAGCAACTCGGCCGGCACGATCACCTGGAAGTCGCCGGCCTCGCGGTGCGACGCGTTCAAAATGCTGCGCACCACCTCCGACGTCTCCGTGGTATCGTCCGCCGTCTTGAGTTGCAGGTAAATGCCGTCGATCTCGTCCTTCATGTCGCTGCGCACGTCTTCCAGCCGGTTCACGGCGGCATAGAGCGGAACGTAGATCAGGTTGTTGAGGTCCTGTGTCGGCACGCCCTCGATCGGCGTGGACGCGCTCAGCATCGGCCCAACGACTCCGATAACGCGGAACCATTGCTCGTTCACCTTGACGAACTTGCCAATCGGATCTTCGTACCCGAACAGGTTCTGGCGCGCCGCCTGGCCGACGACCGCCACGGGAGCGGAGCGGTTCGTTTCGTCCTGGTCGAAGAACCGTCCGGAAACCACGCCGAGCCCGGCAATGCGCAAGTAGTTCGGCTGCACGCCGTACACCGTCGGCATATCACGCTGCGGCTTGGGAATCATCTTCGAGGGCACGAAGCGCTTGCGCGGCGTCGACTCGACAATCCCCGTAACGTTCGCGTTGATCACGCGGTAATCCTGGAAACTCAGGCCGGGCGAGAGTTTTCGCACTTTCTGCAGATCGTCCCAGGAGACCGATTCGCGCGCCTCGATCAGGATGTTGCGCACGCCAAGTTGCTCGATGAACGCCATCACCTGCTGGCGCGCCCCGGCGCCGATGGACATCATCGATACCACCGCCGCCACGCCGAAGATCATCCCCAGCATGGTGAGCAGCGAGCGCATCTTGTGCTGGAGGAGGTTTTGGAATCCCAGAATCAGGTCGGGCAGGTATTGCGACCACGCTTCCGGATTGAAAAACTTTTGCGTGATCGCCGAGGTGCTCACCGGGAGCCTCCGAGCGAGGGCTGCGCGGCGCCCGCCTTGGGAGACGATGCCGCCTTCTCCGGATTCACCAGCGCGACTTCGTCGCCTTCCTTCAGGCCCTCGATGGTGATCTGGCTCTCCGTCCGGTGGGTCACCTTGACTTCGCGCTCCTCGAACTTGTCGCCATTCTTGACGTACAAAACGGGTTTGCCTTCCTTGTCGAACAGCACCTGCCGCGGCAGGAAGAGCGCGTCCTTGATCTCCTGTCCCGCGATCGTGATCTGTGCCGTCTGCCCGGAACGCAGGCGCTGGTCCGGCTTCTCGATCTGGAAGGAGGCGTCGAACTTGCGCGTGCCGTCGGCGCTCCACCAGTTGCTCGTGGCCAGGCCGGCCACCGACTTCACCTTGCCCGGCAGCACCAGTCCCGGATAGGCGTCGATGCGCACTTCCACCGCCTGCCCGGGATTCACGTTGGCGCGGTCGTTCTCCGTGACTTTCGCCTTGATCTCCATGTCCGCGGTTTCGAGCACTTCGGCGACGGTCCGCCCCGAGCGCACCACGTCGCCTTCGCGGTATTCCGGCAGGACCATGCCGGTGAACATCATTCCGCCCATGGCGTCCATGTTGTCCTTGACCGAGACCACGCCGCCAATCGTGGCTTTCACCCGCATGCTGTCGATCGCCTGCTGCGCCTGCTGCATCGAGAGCCGCGACTTGTTCCGCTTCTCTTCCATGACCGCCAGGGAAGCCGCGTTGGACGCCACGCGCGACTTCACGTCCTGTTCCAGTTGCGCCAGCCGGCGCCTGGATTCATCGAGCGCCAGCACGTTCTTCTGCGCATCGATTGACGAAAGCAGCTCGTTGCGGCTGACGTCCAGCTCGGCGCGCCGCACATCGAAACGCGCCTTCAGCATTGAGACTTTGTCCTGCGCCGTACTGACCGCCGCATCGGCCTTCGACTTCGCGATCTGCTGCTCCGCCTCGGCCACTTCCGACCGCGCCTGCTCCAGCTTGTACTCCTGTTCGCTGGGATCGAATTCGATCACCACCTCGCCCGGGTTCACGCGCGTGCCGGTCTTGAGCAGGGTCACGATCTGGAGAGCGCCGCCGCCGGCCAGCGGAGGCGCCATCAGCGAAATGCTCTTCGTCGCCCGCAGTTCTCCCGTGGAATAAACCTTGATCTCCAGCGTGCCCCGCTTCACGCGCGCCGTGGGTAGCTGTTTCTCCGAGGGGCGGAACTGGCTCATCGCCGCGCGCACGCCGAAGCCGAGCGCCACCAGCACAACCACCGCTATCGCGATGTTGCGAACCAGCTTTTTCGACTTCATTTCTTTTCCTCGGGCTGCAACGTCGGGTCCTTCGTAAACAGGCGTTCCCCCGGCTTTACTCCGCTGGCGACGGCGAGCGTGCCGCCATTGCGCTTCAGGATCTCGATGGTGCGCTCTTCGAACCTGCCGCCGCTGCGGGCCACGTACACGACGTTGCGTCCCGACTTCTGGAACGACGCTTCGGCGGGAATGATGATGGCATCCTTGATGTTGTCGACGGCGATGCGCAGGCTCGCGCTCATTCCCGGTTTCAGGCGCTGGTCGTTGTTGTCCAGCTTCATGCGGACGTCGAAGTTGCGCACGATCGGCCATCCGGAAAAATCGGATTTGGCCAGCGGACTGATCTCCGAAATCACCCCGACAAACTCCGTGTCCGGCACCGCGTCCACGTGCACGCGCGCGCGCTGCCCGACCTGCAGCCGCCCGCGGTCGATCTCGTCCACGCGCGCGGCGATCTGGATGGTCGTCATGTCCGGCAGTTCCATCACGCCCGCGCCCGGCCAC
>DAISJI010000074.1:2116-5433 GCA_036821585.1 Terriglobales bacterium | reverse complement strand
TCCAGCTTGGCGCGCTGCACGTCGAACTTCGCCTTGGCCAGGTCGGTTGCGTCCTGCTCTTCCGTCATCTTCGCCTGCGCCGCGGCGCCGTCGATCTCGCGCTCCGACTGCTTCAGCTCCGACGCGCGCGTGTCGAGCTGGTTCTGGAGCTGGGTGATATCGATCTGGACGACGACGTCCCCTTCCTTCACCGCGTCCCCCGTCTTGGCCAGCTTGAGGATTTGCATCTGTCCGGTGCCGGAAGGCGCGGTAAGCACGATGGATTTCTGCGCTTTCACTTCGCCGCGGATGGGCAGGTTCTCGGTGAATTCGCCGCGCTTGACCTCGACCGTCGGCAGCTTGCTCTCCGCGCGCACCAGGCGCACGATGCCGGTCGCGCCCGCGATCAACAGAATGACCACGGTCGCCACGATCCAGCGGTGCAGCTTTACGAAATTGGCAAATCGGATCATGCGCTCACTTCCCTGCCACCGGCTGCGACTTCCGCGGATTGCGCAGCACCACGTCTCCGGCATTCAGGCCGCTGGTCACCACCGCTTCGTCGTCGGCAATCGGCCCCAGCTTCACCGCTTCGCGTTCAAAGCTCTGCCCGTGCCTGACCCACGCGTACGCGCTGCCCGCGTCCGTATACAGCGCATCACGCGGAACGATGAGCGAGTCCCCCACCCGCTCCAACACGATGTCGATACTGGCCGACAGGTCCGGCATCAGCCTCGGGTCCGATCCTTGAATCTCGAACAGCCCGGTAAATGTGCGCACCTTGTTCGACAAGCCGCTGGTCAGGCCAATCGCCGCCAGGCGTTGCAGCTTGCCGTTCAGGAGCAGCCCGGGATACGCGTCGAGGTGGATCTTCACCGGCAGGCCGATGTCGAGCCACGGCACGTCCGCCTGGTTGATGCGGGCGCGCACCTGCATCGACTCCGGGCTCATCACTTGCATAAAGGGAACGCCCGGACGGACCTCGTCGCCTTCCTGGATTTCGCCCATCTGGTTGCCCTTCCAGATGCTGTTCAAAACCACGACGCCATCCAGCGGCGCCTTGATGGCCATCTTGTCGGCGTTGCTCTTGGAGTGCTCCATCGCTCCCCGCGCCCGGTCACGCTGGATTTCGAGCACCTTGATTTCGGCCGCGCTTGCCTGCCGTTTCAACTGAAAAGTTTCCTGCAACTGCTTCAGCCGGGCCTTGCCTTCTTCCAGGTTGGTGAGGTTCTTTTCCGCATCGATCTTGGAAACGACTTCGTTGCGCCGCGTCTCCAGTTCGGCGGACTTCGCCGCGTCGTCCGCCTGGTGCAGTTCGCTTTCGTCCTTGGAGCGCAAAATCGCCTGCTCCGCCCCCTTTTTCTTGATCTGCTCCACCAGGTCGCTGTACTCGGCCTCTTTGTCCAGCGCGTTCTTGATCTGGTTCTGCCGGTCGAATTCCACCAGCAGGTCGCCCTTCTTCACGCGCGCGCCCGCTTTCGCCATGTGGGTGATGATCAGCGACCCCAGGCCGCCTCCGGTCATCGTGGGCGCGGCGACAATGTAGGACTGCGTCGCCTCGGTCGTTCCGGTCACGCGCAGCGAACGTACGAATTCACCGCGGGTTACGGTCGCGGTCCGCACCGTTTGGGAGGTGTTGGAAGTTGAGCGAGCGCGCAGCGAGTGCGTCACTCCCCACGCGGCAACCATGACGACCACCACGGCGGTTGCGACCCACCATTTCTTCTTCGATTTCGGCGGCTCCGGAGCTTCGGGCACAGCCACCGGGTGCGACGGCAACGGCGGCGGCGCACTCACCGGTAGTTCCGCTACTACGCTTTGCACGATTTGCGGACGGGAAAAGGACACTGTCTCTCCGAAGCGATCTCCCACACTCTTACTCGACACTCTTACGCACCGAATCACCGCTGCAACTAACGGCCGGTGGAAGGGCGCCAGCACATACAGACACCAATTCACACCATCAAGGCGCCTGAAAAACGGCGCGTGCACCCGCTACACCCGAGCACCCGGATAGACGCCCCAAGTGCCATTCGGTAAGCGGGAAAATTACTGCTTCACGGAGTATCGATTATCCACACAACTAACGTCAGTGACAAACCTGAAACTGCCTGATTTAAGAGGATTAATACCATTTTCAAGACAAACTCAGCCGCCTTGCCGAGCCGCCGTCAAGGAACGACCGCAACCGAAGCATTCTTATTGTCGAAAAGGCCGCGTTCCTGCACGCCATAGAAGACGGAAACTACCCGCCTTCTGTTTACAAATTTCTACTTTCGCGGAAGCACGATTTTCACACCCGACGGATTCTCCGGCCTCGCTTCCAGCGTGCGCGTGAGGATGCCCGCACCGGCGTACAGCGTGACTAGGTACTTGCCCGGCTCGACGCGCCGCTTTGCCTGCTGCTCGGAAAGTGTTTCCACCGGATCGCCCGTGACTGGATCGACCGCCGGCTTCGCCGCCTTGGCCGCATCCGATTCCAGGTCCCATTGGATCGCGTGCAGCCCCGGCGTGCCCGGCGCCTGGATGCGCCGGATCACTTTGTTTTTGGGATTTGAAATATTAATCAGCACGCCGCCGGGGATCGGTTCGCGCAAGGTGTAATAAATTGTCGTACCGTACGGCGGATTTTCGGCGCGAAAGAACAGGTCGCCGTTGAGTTCCTCGATCGTCGCGCCGTAGGTGTAGCGAATGTTGTAGGCAACCGCATCCTTGGGCTGGAAGAGGAACGCCGGTTTGCCGTTCGCTTCGCCCGCCTGCTCCAGGGCTGCGATGTCGGCTATCCAAATCGCGCGGCCAAACGTTCCGACCACCAGTTCCCTGTCGCGCGGCTGGATCACCATGCTGCGCACCGCGCTCATGGGCAGGTTGGATTTCCAGCGCGTCCAACTGCTCCCGCCCATGAACGAAACGTACAGCCCGAACTCAGTTCCGACGAACAGCAGGGCCGGTTCGTGCGGATCTTCGCGAACAATGTATACGGGCCCGAATTCCGGAAGATCTCCGGTGATGTTCCGCCACGTCTGACCGTAGTCGGCAGTAGCGAACAGGTAAGGCCGCTTGTCGTCGAGCGTGTGCCGGTCGAGCGCCACGTAAGCCACGCCGGGCGCGGTGTTTGACGGCTCGATGCGCGATACCACCGCCCACTCCACCGGGCACATTTTGTCCTTCGGCGACTGCACGGCGCAGATGTTCTGGTCCACTCGCGTCCACGTCTTGCCGCCGTCTTTGGTTACGTGAATCCAGCCGTCGTCCGATCCGGCCCACAGTACGTTGGGGTCTTTCGGCGATTGCGCGAGCGAGAACAGCGCGCCGTAGCTGTGGTAGCTGTCTTTTGC
>DAISJI010000074.1:0-2016 GCA_036821585.1 Terriglobales bacterium | reverse complement strand
CGGAACTTGTGCAGCTTCGCCCACTCCGGATTGTCCGACTCCTTCGGCTGCAGCTCGGTGCGAGTCCACAAATGCAAATCAATCCGCGAGAAGTTCCCGAACTCGTTGACCATGTAGATCACGTTCGGATCGCGCGGGTCCGGATGCACTGCCATGCCGTCGCCGTTGAAGCGCAGCTTGATCCAGTCGTAGTTGGTGATGCCTTCGTTGTCGTAGGTCCGCGACGGCCCCGCCCAATGGCCCGTGTCCTGCATGCCGCCGTACACCCAATACGGCTCCTGGTTGTCCACGTCCACTTCGTAAAACTGCGCGATCGGCAGCACGCTCTGAATCCACGTCGTGCCGCCATCGAGCGACACGTTCAGCCCGCCATCGCCGCCCAGCGCCATGTTGCTGGGGTCGTGCGGATCGATCCACAGCGCGTGCAGATCGTCGTGCACGTGCTTCATGTTGTGCTTCGCCCAGGTTTTGCCGCCGTCGTCCGAGCGCATGAGTTCAAAGACCGGCATCCAGACGCGGTTGTCGTCCTTGGGATCGGCGACAATCCGGTCGTAGTAGTAGTTGGTCATCATCGGGTTGACGCGCGTCCAGTGTCCGCCACCGTCGTCGGTACGAAACACGCCGCCCGTCATGATCGTGCGGCTTCCGCCCGCGCCGCCAATGCTTCCACCCGGCTCTCCGGTGAGAATCGCCGCATAAACGATTTGCGTATTATTCGGCGCCACCGCCAGCGTGATCTTCGCCATCGTGCCCTGCTCGGGCAGTCCCTCGGTAAGCCGCGTCCAGTGCGCACCCGCGTCCGTGGTCTTGAAGATTCCGCTACCCGGCCCGGATTCGGTCATGTCGCCGTCGCCCCAGCGCATCCGCTGCCACGCTGCCGCGTAAAGCGTATCGGGATTCTTCGGGTCCATCACCAGGTCGCTGAAGCCGGTCCGGTCGTCCACGACGAGCGCATTCGTCCACGTTTTGCCGCCATCGGTCGTTTTGAAAATGCCGCGCTCGGCGTTCGGTCCCCACAAATGCCCCAGCGCCGCCACGTACACCGTCTGCGGATTGCGCGGGTCGATCCCGATCGCGGTAGTCTCTTCGCTGTCATCGAGCCCTATGTGCTGCCATGTCTTGCCCGCATCGGTGGACTTGAAGACGCCGCGCCCGATGGAATTCGCGCGCGTGGATGCGGGCTCGCCCGTGCCCACCCACACCACGTTCGGATCGCTCGGCGCCACCGCGATCGGCCCGCACGACGCCGCCGGCTGGTCGTTGAAGATCGGCTCTACGGTGGCGCCGAAGTTCGTGCTCTTCCAGACGCCGCCGTCGGCTGTGCACAGGTAGAAAATCTTTGGCTGTTGCGGAACTCCGGTGATGTGCCACACGCGTCCAGCGGGACTCGCCGGCCCAATCAGCCGGAACGGAATACTGTTCAAAACTTCGTCGGCCTTCAGCGATTGATGCGGAGGCACCGCCGCCTGTGCCGAAGCGGGCTTTGCCGCCGGCCCCTGCGCGACCGCAGGCAGACTCATCAGAAAGATAGCGACGATACGACGAACGTTTCGCATGAGCTTCTCCGGAATCGCAGAAGATTAGCATTGATGACTGGCGACCGGCGACTGCCCTCAGCGAAATCACCGCTTGTAATCCACCGCGTTGTCGGGCATTGTCTCGCTGTGAGCGACCCAGGACGCGCGAATGCGGGTGTTACCGCGAGCATTGGCTCACCAAAGGAAGAACCTGCTTCCAGGACCGGCGCCGAAGTCATGCGCACCTGTCCCACCTGCTCGTCCCCCTTGGAAGACCAGAAGTGCAAGCTCATCTGCCGCAACTGCGGCTTCTTCCTGAGTTGTTCGGATTTTTATTGAGCGGTTGCGGACAAGAAAAAGGCCGGTCCGCGGACCGGCCTTTTCCATTCGATGAGTGCTACTTGTCGGCTTTCCTGGGGTCGTTGCTGTGGCCCTCGTGGCCGGCTCTCTCGAAAGCGCGGTCCACCACGCCCATGATGAGCGGTAACGAGGGCGATGC
>DAISJI010000073.1:6600-10519 GCA_036821585.1 Terriglobales bacterium | reverse complement strand
CGGGCGGCATGGGTCTGGTTGCCGTTGGCCTGCTTCATCGCCATGTCCACCAGCGCGCGCTCAACTTCCTCCAGCGAAGTGCCGCCTTCCGGAATGGAAAGCCGGGGCAGCGTGCGGCCGTTGGGAAGCGGTTGCGGGGCTGTGTCTCCCGAGGCTGCTTCGAATGCGGTGATGCCCGTGGGCGCCTGGCCCACCGAAAAAGGCAGGTATAGCGGCCGCAGATACGCGTCCTCTTCCAGGATCATGGCGCGCTCGATCGCGTTCTTGAGCTCGCGTACGTTGCCGGGCCAGTTGTGGCCGAGGAGCAGCGTGCGGGTTTCGTCGCTGATGCCGCGCACCGACTTCTTGAACTTGCGGTTGTAGCGCTCGATGAAGAAATCGACCAGCGGCAGGATGTCTTCCTTGCGGTCGCGCAACGAGGGCAGAAACACGCTGATGATAGCGAGGCGGTAGTACAGGTCCTGGCGGAAGTTTCCTTCGCGGACGGCGCGCTCCAGGTCGCGATTGCTGGCGGCAATCACGCGGACGTCTACCTGCATGTCGCGCACGCCGCCCACGCGCCGGATCAACTGGTCCTCCAGCACGCGCAGCAGCTTGGCCTGGAGCAGCGGGGAGAGTTCACCGATCTCGTCGAGGAAGAGCGTTCCGCCGTCGGCGACCTCGAACAATCCCTTCTTCAACTGCTTGGCGTCGGTGAAGGCGCCGCGTTCGTGCCCGAACAGTTCGGCTTCCATGAGCGTCTCGGGAATAGCGGAGCAGTTGATGGCGACGAAGGGTTTTTCCGCCCGCGAGCTTTCGTAGTGGATGGCCTTCGCGATCAGGTCCTTGCCGGTGCCGCTCTCGCCCTGGATGAGAATCGTAGTCGCTTCGCTGGAGGCGATCTTGCGGATGAAAACCATCATGTCGGTCATCTTTTGCGAGACGCCGATGACCTCGTGGTATCCAGTGCGGCGGCGGACCTGCCCGCGCAATTCCGCGTTCTCGGATTTCAGGCGGCTGCTCTCCAGAGCGTTGCGGACGGCGAACTCGAGCTTATCGAAATCCACCGGCTTTTCGTAGAACTGGAAGGCCCCGAGGTTCATGAGCGCGTCGCGGATGTTGTCACGCGAGTCGGCCGTGATCACGATGACCGGCGCGGTGAAACCGGTCTGGCGGAATTGATGGAGCACCTCGATGCCGCTGATGTCGGGGAGCCGGAGATCGAGCAGGACCAGGTCGGGGGAATCATTCTGGACGGCCTTGAGGGCGGCGGCGCCGGTATCGGCCTCGACCGGCTGGTAGCCCCACTCCTGCACCTTCTGCCGGAGAGACCAGCGGACCAGGCTCTCGTCGTCCACGATGAGTACTTTCTCGCGTGCCATCGGAAGACAAATCTAAACCGGAGACGGCACATGAGGCTGTGACGTAGGTCACCGAGCGGAAGGTTAAAGCGCAGCTTGCACGTTCGAACTCGCCAAACTCAATTCAACCATAGGATTTGCAGCCGTTTGCCGACTCGTTCGAAATGTGGGTCTGCTGTGACGAGGATGGCGTGCTCGCGCAGAGCGAGTGCGGCCGCGAAGCTGTCGGCGTAGGGAAGGTTGTGCACGACTTTCAACTGAGCTGCCGCCAGGGCGTCTTCGCGCAACACTGGTTCAAGCTGGAGAGGCAGCTTATCCGCGTCAGCGAGAAGCCGCCGGGCCGTGGACTCGCCCTTGGCTCTCCAGATCAGATAAGCAACTTCACCCCAGTTCACGACTGACATGAATACTGGCCGGTCGGCCCGGCTTGCCTTCTTGAAAAGCTCGCCAACGCGCTTTTTCTTGGATTCGCCTGCTAAGTAGCCGTACAGGACATTCGCATCCAAAACGTAGGACTTCACTATTTGTCTTCCAGTTCGTGGTCCCGTTTCAATGATTCGATCATGCCGGTTGTGTCACCCAGAATACCGAACAGGCTATCGATATACTCGTCGGTGACAGGCTGGAATATGAGTTGCCCATCGCGCTGCTGAACGGAGATCCGTGTGCCTGGCTTCATGCCAAGCGCCTTCCGGAAGCGAGCAGGGATTACAACCTGCCCTTTGGACGTCATTGTAATAAATTCGCTATCCATTCCTACATTCTATCATAAGTAAGACGACAGCATACACGTCTTACTCCAGGCTCCCGAAGAACTTCTTCATCCGCTCCAGGCCGCGGTCGATTTCTTCCGGCTTGGTCGGGTAGGAGAACCGGATGTGCTGGGCAGTGCCGAAGGCCTCGCCGGGAACGGTGACCACGCCGGCTTCGCGCAGCAGCTTTCCGGCGACGTCGCTGGCCGAGTTGATCCCCTTCCGCCCGAAGAATGCGGAAACGTTGGGATAGGCGTAGAACGCGCCTTGCGGCATGTTGCACTGGATGCCGGGGATGGCGCGCAATCCGCTCACCATGCGGTCGCGCAGGCGGATGTACTCGTCGCACATTTCCTTCAGGCAATCCTGCGGCCCGGTGAGGGCGGCAATGGCGGCCTTCTGCACGATGGAGGTCGGGTTCGAGGTGGACTGGCTTTGCAGCTTGGCGGTCGCGGAGGTCACGGATGCGGGTGCGAGGGCGTAGCCGAGGCGCCAGCCGGTCATGGCGTAGGTCTTGGAGAGCGAACCGATGATGACCAAACGCTCCTTGGCGTCGGTAACGGAACCGCCGGAGAAGCGGCGCCCGCTGTAGTCGAGATAGACGTAGCACTCGTCGCAGATCACCCAGATATCGCGCTTGGCGGCCATGCGCACGATGGAGGTGAAAACCTCCGGGTCAATGACCGCACCGGAGGGATTGGTCGGCGAGTTGAGAATGATGGCGCGGGTGGCGGGCGTGATGGCGCGCTCGATCATTTCCTGCGAAAGCGCGAAGCCGTTGGCTTCGTCGGTGGCGACGAACACGCTCTTTCCACCCGCGTAGCCGACGATGTCCTTGAACGACACCCATGCGGGCGTGGGGATGATGACTTCGTCGCCGTGCTCGATCAGGACCTGGAAGGCATTGAAGAGCGCCTGTTTACCTCCGGTGGAGGCAATGACTTCTTCGCGCTTGTAGGCGGAACCGAAGTCGGCGGCGTGGCGGGCGGCGATGGCATCGCGCAACTCGACGATGCCGGCGACGGCCGTGTACTTGGTGAAATTCGCCTGGATGGCAGCGATGGCGGCGTCCTTGATGTGCTGCGGGGTATGGAAGTGCGGCTCGCCGGCGCCGAAATCGACCAGGTCGGCGCCGGCTTTGCGCATACGGTCGGCTTCGTTGGCGACGGCCATGGTGGCGGACGCTTCAATGCGGTTGATGCGCTCGGTGAGCCCGGTTTTCAACTGCGCTCCTGCTGCCATAATCAGGCCTTCTTTCCCTTGGCGGCGCGGGCGCGATCGCTGCGCCGGCGCGCGGTATGAAACTTAGCGTGCAGCCGCTCCTCGACCAGCTCCGGAATTAATCCGTTCACGGAACCGCCGAGCTGCACGATCTGCTTGACCAGCCGCGAGCTGACGTAGGAGTACGCCTCGGCGGGCATCATGAACACGGTTTCCAGCCCCGGATTGAGCTTGCGGTTCATGAGCGCCATCTGGAGTTCGTATTCGTAGTCGCTGATGGCGCGGATGCCGCGCAACAGCGCGCTGGCCCCCACGCGCGTGGCGTGAGCCACGAGCAGGCCGTCGAAGGTGTCGATACGAACGTTATCGAAGGGCCGCGTAAGCGCCGTGAGCATGTCGCGGCGCTCGGCAAGCGAGAAGAGCGTGGTCTCCTTCTCGGGATTGCGAAGGATGCTGATGACCAGTTCGTCGAAAATGGCGCTGCCGCGTTGAATCAGGTCGAGATGACCGTTCGTGGGTGGATCGAAGGTACCCGGGTAGATGGCGATGACGTGCTTCAATTGGCCTCGGCGTGCGGCTGGTGTGAACTGAAAATTCTATGCCTGC
>DAISJI010000073.1:4638-6500 GCA_036821585.1 Terriglobales bacterium | reverse complement strand
AAGGAGAAGGCGCGAGCCGAAGCCCGCGCCCTTTTTGGCAACGAAAAAACTATTTTCGCGACGCGTTCATGGCCCGTGCCGCGGCGACGACCGGAGGGACCGGCGCCGGGGCGGCCGCCGCTTCGGCCGTCGGCTCACCCGGGGCCCCGATGACCAGCGCCTTGCGGACCTCGGCCTCGATCTTGGCCGCGATGTCCTTGTTTTCCTTGAGGAACTGCTTGGCGTTCTCGCGGCCCTGGCCGATACGTTCACCCTTGTAACTGAACCAGGAGCCGGACTTTTCGACGATGTTGTTGTTCGCCGCGAGGTCGAGCATGTCGCCTTCGCGCGAGATGCCTTCGCCATACATGATGTCGAACTCGGCCTCGCGGAAGGGCGCGGCCACCTTGTTCTTCACGATCTTGACCTTGGTGCGCGAGCCCACCACGACGTCACCATCCTTGATGGCGGCGATGCGGCGAATGTCGACGCGCACCGAGGAGTAGAACTTGAGCGCGCGTCCGCCGGTAGTGGTTTCCGGATTGCCGAACATGACGCCGATCTTCTCGCGGATCTGGTTGATGAAGATCAGGCAGGTGCGCGATTTCGACACGGTGCCGGTAAGCTTGCGCAGCGCCTGCGACATCAAGCGCGCTTGCAGGCCCATGTGGCTGTCGCCCATCTCGCCATCCAGTTCGGCCTTGGGCACGAGGGCGGCGACGGAATCGACCACCAGCACGTCGATGGCATTGGAGCGGACCAGCGCTTCGGTGATTTCCAGCGCCTGCTCGCCGTAGTCGGGTTGGGAGACGAGGAGGTTATCCACGTCCACGCCCAGCTTTTTCGCGTACTTCGGATCGAGGGCATGTTCGGCGTCCACGAAGGCAGCCATGCCACCGGTTTTTTGCGCTTCGGCTATGACCTGGAGGGCGATGGTGGTCTTGCCGGAAGATTCAGGGCCGAAGACTTCGACCACGCGGCCGCGCGGAAAGCCGCCGACGCCGAGGGCGGCGTCGAAGGAAATTGCGCCGGTGGAGATTACGGCGATGGGAACGATGGCCTCTTTCGATCCCAGGCGCATGATGGACCCTTTGCCAAACTGCTTTTCAATTTGCGCTACCGCCAGATCAATTGCGCGTGACTTCTCGTCAGCCATTCCCGGAGCTCCTTAAAGGAAAAAGACTCGGCAGATTAACGCGAATCACCGTGGAAAACCCAAAAATGTGCGGGAATTCGCCGTCTCGATTCCCATTCTAGACCGATGCGAGATTGTATAACGGCGAAGGCCAAATAGCGAATAAAAAGCGAATATACTGGCCTGAGTCCTGTATATTGCGGGAAACCATGCGCAGGCTCATCAAATTACTCCTCGCGTTCGCCGTATTGGCCGGCATTCTCTGGCTGCTGAGCAGGGTGGGACCTTGGCTGATCATCGACCAACCGCGGAAGTCCGATGTCCTGATCATCCTCGGTGGCGACGAAAACGATATTCGGCTGCATCAAGGAGAGCAGTTACTTCGACAGGGTTACGCAGGACACGGCTTCATCGATGCGGTCATTTCCAGCGTTAATTTCGGAAGGACTCCCGCCGAGAACGCCGAAGAGTACCTCTCCCGTGCGCCGCAGGATGTCAGGACGCGCATGAGTGTGTGCCCGATGACGGCGGACTCGACAAAGGAAGAAATAATGGCGGTTCGCTTCTGCCTGGAGAGAGTGGGCGCGCGCCGGGTGCTGATCGTGACGTCGGACTATCACACGCGGCGGAGCCTGAGCGTGGCCAGGAAAATTCTGCCGCAATTCCAGTGGAGCGCGAGCGCGGCGCGTACTCAAGTATCGCAGCCGAAGTGGTGGCGCAGACGCGGGACGCTGAGGGACGTATTTAT
>DAISJI010000073.1:0-4538 GCA_036821585.1 Terriglobales bacterium | reverse complement strand
TGGGGGTCGGTGACGCGGAAGTACTGCGCCAGCGCCGGATAACGCCGCGCCACGGCCTGATACATCTGGTAGGCGATGCGGCGATAGGAGATGTGTCCACCCGGGCCGGTACGCAGCTCGGAGATGTAAACCGCCTCGGCGAAATCCATCTTGAAGAGCGTGCGCTTGCGGAATGCCAAGGGAAGCAGGTAATCGGCAGCGTGCGCATCGGGCGCGGCTTGTCCCACCTTCGCCGAGGCCTCAGCGGCGCGGTGCATGACGTCGTCGTAGCGCTGCTTGACGCCGGCGCCGCGAACCTCGTCGGGCACGTCGTAGCCGTGCAGGGTGGTGAAGTCCTGGCCGATCTGGATGCAGCGGCGGTGGCGGTGCAAGTCGCGATAGGCGCCGATATCCATCAGGATGTCGAAGCGGAACTTCTGCCCGGCGGCGAATCCGCGCAAAAGCTCGTCGTGCTGGCCACGGTGGCGCAGGCCGAGGTCGATGATTTCGTTGCGCCGCGCCTCGCTCAGACCTTCCACCGACTGGCGAATCTGCCGGTAGGGATGATGGCTATGCTGGTAGAGCAGCGTGGTGGCGAGTTCGATCTCGAAGGGCTCGTCTTCGAGCAGCATGACGGCGGCGGCCGGGTCGATGGGCAAATCGCGCATCAACTCGGCGGCGGCCTGCGCGAGTTCGCGGCGTGTTTCCATTTCGTAGCGGCTGGCGTCGGCGTACTTGAGCAGCGTAGGAGAAACGCGCACCGGCTTGAGCAGCACCTGGCGCGCGGTTTCGGCAAGCTCGCCGTTCTCGATGCTGTCGATAAACCGCTGAAACGCCGCATGACTCACGTTGAACGCCGGTTCCCGAGCGGCTTGCTTGAGCAGTTGACCCAGCCGCTGCACTTCCGGATGGGTGTGCGAGAGCAAACGTGATACCTGGTTCTCCAGGGTGCGCGCATTAACGATTTGTCCGAGCGAGGTGTTCGCCGCCAGGGGCAGCAGGTAGCGCGAGATATCGAAGGCGCGGGCCCGCAGGGTCCGCTCGTACTGTTCATCCTTCATCTCCGCCGGTTTGGGCGTGCGGTCGACGAGGTAGCGCCACATGCCCTCGGAGAGCACTTCGTACTCGCTGAAGAGCATGCGAACAGCATCGCGATAGATCCCTTCCGCATCCGGCTTGCCGGTGAAGTCAGGAACGAAGTATCCACCCTTCTTGAAGTTCTGGTAGCGGGTAGAGCGCTCCTGGCCGTCCCAGCGCTGCTCGTCCACGACGACGATGGCGGCCAGGATGGACAGCTTTTCGATGGCGAAAGCGAGGTGGGCCAGGTCGGCGATGGAGCGGTGGCCGTACTGAAAATAAAAAGTATTGAGAAACTTTTCCGCGCGCTGCTCGTTTAATTCGGCGAGCGACTCCTTCATGGAGAGCGCCGACCGGGAGTACTTGGCCATGGCATAGGCCTGGACTTCGGGTTCGGCGCCGAACACGGCGTACACCTCGGTGTTTTCCTGGGCTCGGGTCAAGTCGGGGACGGGCTGGGGGGGGTCGATCTTTTCGGCCATGCGCGGGCATAGTAACACCGCGAAACCCGTGCGAGCCGCACCCGGTCAGTAAACCGCACCCAAAGACAAGTATTTACCAGATTATGTGACTTTGGTAAGCTTGCCGGGTCCACGAAGGTGCGCTATCCTGCTAGGAGTAGTGGCGTAGATTCATGAAGTTACGGACAATCATTCAAATTCTAGCGCTGTTCTTTGCTGCCCTCGCGGTTGCCGCGCAGGAGCCGAGCGGCATGGATACCGCCGCGCCCTCGCTGAGTTTCACGGCTGAGGTGACGCCTTTCGCCCTGGCGCTGGCGGAGGTGCACACGCCGTTGCCGCGAATGTCCCCGGACCTAGCCCTCCAGTCCTATCAAAGCAATGCGCGCCGGCAACTGACCTCGTTGGGCGCTTCCAGCGATATGACCGTCGTGGAAGCGGCGCTCCCGACCACGGGGCAGAAGGGCCGTTTCGAGCTGCGCCGAAGCTTCATGGCGCCCAAGTCGCTTGCCTATGGTGCGGTGAAGTTCGTCGGCGATACCTTCGTCAAGACGAACATCATCACCAAGCTGCTGCAATCCGAAGTGGACCACGTGGAAAAGGGCGAAGGCGCCAGCACCGCGATCACCCCCGATAACTACAAGTTCAACTACAAAGGCGTGCAGGAAATCAACAGCCAGACGGCGTACGAGTTTCACGTAAAGCCGCGGCAGAAGCGGCTGGGTCTGTTCAAGGGCAAAGTCTACCTGGATGTAACGACCGGACACATTCTTCGCGCCGAGGGCACGCTGGTAAAATCGCCGTCGGTTTTCATCAAGAAGGTGGAGTTCACCCAGGACTACGAAGACGTAGCCGGCTTCAGCCTGCCCGCCCGCCTGCATTCCATCGCCAACACGCGGATGTTCGGCAAGGCGATTGTGGACATCTCGCACTCGGAATACAGCGCGCACCCGCTGACCGGCGAAGCGAGCGCGACCTCTCCGGCAGCATCCAGCGACCAGTAATCCCCGCTCCAGATTTCACTCTAATAAGCAAAACGGCACGGCCGCAGCCGTGCCGCCGCATGAGAACTCCTGGGCTTACTTCGCCGCGCTCACCGCCATTTTCTTCACCATTGCCAGCACCAGCTTGCGGTCGCTGTCGTTCAGGCTCGACGAGTAGCGGCGGATCTGCGTCAGGAAGCGGATTTCGTCTTCGCTGAGCTGGGGCAGCGCCTTGGAACCATTATCGGGATGGTCGCCGGCGAAGAACTGGGCCAGCGGCATTTCCATGGCCGAGGCGATCTTGGCCAGCGTGTCGAGAGAAGGAATGGTGTGTCCGTTCTCGACCCGGGAAAGGTAGCAGCGCAGCAGGCCGGTGCGCTTTTCAATGTCGCCTTGCGACATTCCTTTTTGCAAACGGAAATTCCGTATCGTTTCGCCGATGTTCATGATGGCTTGAACGGACCTTATAGGCGTTATCGGGAGTGCGTGCATAGTAACCAGAGTAGTACGGGCATGCAAGCATAATTTTTGTCATTTTATTAAGCCCGGCCGAAAACGGAATCGTCATATTCCGAGCCGTTTCGAGGGACTTCAGCCCTTGGAATTTTCGCTCGCCGCGGCGCCGAGTTGGCGGTCGTGGAGGCGCGAGAGCGTCAGCAGGGCGACGATAGCGCCGACGAGGCAGGTGGCCATGTCTTCCTGCGTGTCCCACGGGTCGCCTTGCGTGCCGAGGAAGTCGTTGGCACGCGGACCTTCGGCGACGGCGGTGCGCCATTCGACTAACTCATAGAGCGCGCTGAAGGCCAGGCAGATGCTGACGACGATAAAGAAAAGCCAGCCGCGTCCGCGGACTACGCGCTTCCGCAACAGGATTTCGCGCGCGACCATCGCCGGGATGAAGCCCTGCGCGAAGTGTCCGACGCGGTCGTAGTAGTTGCGCGTGAGATGGAAGTGGTCGCGAATCCAGCTGAAGATAGGTTCGCGCGCGTAAGTGTAGTGGCCGCCAATGACGAGGATGATGGCGTGAATCCAGATAAGCCAGTAGAGAAGCGTAGTTAAGGGAAAGCGGCGGTGCGTAGGAAGCAGGATGGCGAGGCCGATCAGCGCGGGAACCACTTCGAGGAACCAGGTGAAGTAGTCAAAGGGTCGAATCGCCGACCAGAGGAGGATTACGGCGAAACTCAGCAGCAGCGCGGCAAGAAGGCTGCGGCCGGGTGTATGAATGCCGTTGTGGATCATGTCGGGCACGGTCTGCGTTACCCCATGAGCATTCCGCCGTTGACACTGAGCACGTGGCCGGTGATATAGGCGGCTTCGTCGGAGGCGAGCCAGCGCACGGCGTAGGCCACCTCTTCCGGCTTACCGCCGCGTCCGAGAGGAATCATCTTCAGGACCTGTTCCTTGAGATCGGCAGAGAGCGTTTCGGTCATGGCGGTCTCGATGTATCCGGGCGCAACGGCGTTCACGGTGATATTGCGCGAAGCGACTTCGCGGGCCAGCGCCATGGTCATCCCGATCAGTCCGGCCTTCGACGCCGCGTAGTTCACCTGCCCGGCCTGGCCGATCTGTCCGAAGATCGAGGTGATGTTGACGATGCGTCCCCAGCGCTGCTTGAGCATGGGGCTGAGCACGGCCTGCGAAGCGATGTGGGCGCCGGTGAGGTTGGTGGCGATGACGTCGTCCCAGTCGGCGCGCTTCATGCGCATGGCGAGCGTATCGCGCGTGATACCGGCGTTGTTGACGAGGATATCCACCTTGCCGAACTTGGCGATGGCCCCCTTCACGGCGGCCTTGATGTCGTCTTCGCTGGCCATGTCCGTGCGGAAGACTTCGGCTTGCCCGTCGGAGGCGCGAATCTGGACGGCAACCTCGTTCAACTTCTCTTCATTGCGTGCGGCCAGCGCGACGGCAGCGCCCGCATCCGCCAGCGCAACGGCGCAGGCGCGTCCGATTCCCTGTGAAGCGCCCGTGACCAGCGCGACGTGCCCGGTGAGGCTGATTGCCATCTGATCTCCTGAAAACGCGAATTATAGCAATCGCA
>DAISJI010000072.1:0-10678 GCA_036821585.1 Terriglobales bacterium | reverse complement strand
GCCGCTGCTCTACCGCTCGGCTTCCGCGCGTTGCAGGTCAATGGTTGCGGGTTCGCCGTTGACGAGAATCACGGCGGAATTGAGCAACTGCTGGCCCGTGCAGTCATATTGCGCGAAGCAGCGCAGGGACTTGATGGGGAACATGAATTCAACGGCAACCGAACTCGGAGCCCCCGCCAGGCGGACCGAAGTAGCGAAATCAATGCCCTCGAAATCGGCGTTCTGGGGGATGTACGCGAGCACCGGGCGGACGAGGTGCGAGACATGGTCGTCAAAGGCCAGCGCCGCCAGCTTGTAACGCGTGCCCGCGGCGGTAGCCGGCAGATCGGAAACCAGGTTGAACTGCAGGTACGCGCCCCGGCGAAACTTGATGAATCCGGGCGGCGCGTAGGAGACGAAGTGCGCCTGCGCATCGAGCTCACGCACGATGCGCGCGATTGCATCCTGGTGTTCGACATTCAGGGAACCGAGCATTTCAGCGGTCACGATGCGCAACGGAGCCTCGTTGATGCCGAGCAGTTTCGGATTGACGGTCGGCTCAATCGGACTGGCAGCACCGACCGTGGGCCCAAGGCCCGCCACTTCCGTGCGCTGGCGTTTCGCTGCCGATTTGCGCGGAAGGTCGCTGCCCGGCGGCGGGTCACCGATGAGCCACATCGAGAAAGGCTCGCCGTCGAGGAACATTTCGCCTTGCAGGAGTTCGCCCTGCTGCTGTTCGGGTTTGCTGGCGGCCACCAGTTTTTCCGCGGCCGCGCGCGGAATGATCAGCACCAGGTTTTCGGCCTTCTCGCTGTTCCCGCCGACCACCTTTCGGCGGACATGGTGCGAGACTTCCAGCGCGTATGCCTGCACCGCCTCGTTGTTGGCGAAACGCGGCGCGAGCGCCTTGAGCAGCGGCAGCATGACGTCGGTGAACGTCTGCCGCGCGCGGTGGTTGCGGTCCATTCCCGTGGACGAGTACGACGCGAAATAATTGCCGGTAATTTGCACCGCAACGCGGCCTTCGTAATTGACGAACTGGATGGAACGCTGATCGACGCTGGGCTGCTGCTGCTGTTCGATGTCGAGCGTGCGGCTGCAAAAGAAAGGATAGGGAAAGGAGTGCGCGTGAATGTCGGCGGCGACCTGCTTCAACTGTTCGTAGTACTTTTCCTGGAGCTGCTGCGGGCCGGGTTCGGCGATTTCCGCCGGCGACAGCACCTGGGCGGCAAGCGGCGCCACGGCGGCGATCAACCACAGCAAGGCAAGGCTAATTTTTCGCATAGACCAAGCCCTTCTGCGGATACGGCGGGTCGGCGATGGCGCGGATATAAGCGACCAGGGATTGGATGTCGCCCTTGCTGAGGGTGTAGCCGTACGGCGGCATCTCCGCGGACTTGTTCAGCGCGGCGCCGCCGTGGCTGATCATGGACACCAGGTCGGCGTCGGAGATGCGGTTGAGGGTCTCGCCGTCGGAGAAGGCGTGCGGCTTGGTGGCGAGATTATCCATGTTGGAAACGCGTTCCGGCGTGGATTCCGGATCGTGACAGCGCGCGCAGTACTGCTGGCTGAGCTGGCGGCCGAGCCCCTGTTGGTAATCGAGTGCGATTGCCTCCAGCTTGAGCTCGTAGTTTTTCCCGGCTTTGTCGCGGGTAGCCGCGGTGAAGTGATAGCGTCCGGCGGCGCCGCCGAGCGAAACCTTCGAGGTGAATTGCCCGCTGGAGTCGGTGAGACCGGCGGCAGGATCGAACGCAACACCAACCGGGCCGCGGAATTCAACGTAAGCGCCGCTGACGGCGGTGCCCTGCGCGTCATTCACCTGCACGACGACAGGCTGGTCCAGTAGCGCGCCGGAAGGTGCGATCTGCTTGCCGCCACTGACTTCGGTGATGGCGGCGCCGAAGGCGGTCGGGGCGGCAGCAACGGAGACCGGCGGTTTGTGAGTGCAGGCTGCGGTGACGGCCAACAGGAGAACGGAAAACACCAACTGGTGGAGATTGCGGTTCATCGGCCCACCTCCTGCGGCGTGTGCGCGGTCATGGCAGAGTGGGTTTTCGTCTGCTTTCCGGTCAGCGACATCAGGTAAGCGGTGAGGGCGCGCGCGTCGTCATCGCTCAGGTGCTGATTCGGTTCGATGGTGCCGGGGCGCAATTCCTGCGGGTTCTTCAAGTACTGGAAAATCCACGCCGGGGTCAGGCGCGAACCCACTTGGCTGAGGGTGGGGCCGACGTAGCCCTTGTCCTTGGCCGAATCCACGATGTGGCACGACTGGCAGGCGTACTTCGAATAAAAGAGCTGCCTTCCCTGCTCGACCAGCGCCGGCGCATAGCTTGCCGGCATGGAGTCCCGCTCGAAGGCCGGGTCCTGGTACGCGGTCATGATGTAGTCGCTGAGAGCTTTGATTTCGGATTCGCTCAGGTTGAATTTCGGCATGCGGCGGGTGAGCGCCGGGCGCAGCGTATTTGGGTTTTTGAGGAAATCCGCGAGCCATTTCGGCTGGGCCGAGCTTCCTTCCCAAGTCAGGTCGGGGGCCATGTCGCCGCCGCGGCCGTTGATCTGATGACAACTGAAGCAGCGAAGGTCACGAATGAGCTGGCCGGCAGATCCAGCCGGATCGTAATGCGATTCCGGCTGGGCGGCAATGCGCAACGCCGGCGGTTGTGACTGCGCGCGATCGGTGAGGGCGAGCAGCGCGGTGGTGAGGGCGTCCACCTGCTGGGCCGTAAGACCAAACTGCGGCATCTTCAGGCTAGGTCCAAAGCTGCGCGGGTTGCGGATCTTGGCGCCGAGGTAGTCGGGCAGCGTGTGGCGCATCCCTGCGGCAAAGACAAGCTGCGCCAGCGGCCGGCTGCCGACTCGGCTCAGTTCGGGAGCGAAATTGTCGGGGCGGCGAATGCCGTTGATGGCGTGGCACGACGCGCATCCGTACTCGTTCACCAGCGCCTTGCCATGCGCGACCTGCTGCGCTGTGGCATCAGGGAGGTGGACATTCGCCACGAAGTCAGGGTCGGCCTTGGCCGCCAGGAATCCTTCCAGGGTCGCGATTTGCGGCTCGGAGAAGCGGTAGTGCGGCATGCGCGTTTCGGGGTCGTACGCGCCGGGATTGCGCAACCAGGATCCGAGCCACTCGGGCTTCGCCTTGGTGCCGATCTTGGTCAACTCAGGCCCGAGATCGCCACCCACGAGGGTGCCGGCGGCGTTTTGCACGGCGTGGCAGGAAGCGCAGAACGATTCACCATAGAGCGACGCGCCGGCGGTGGGATCGGGAGACGACTTCGCCGCTGCCGGCTTCGCGTCGGACAGGCCGGGCAGCGCGATGGACGTGCTCTGCGCCATCAGGAAGGCAGTGACGTCGCGGGCATCGTCGTCGCTCAGGCCGAAGTTGGGCATGGTGGCCGTGGGTGAGTATGCTTGCGGATTCTTGATCCAGGCGTAGATCCACTCGCGCGTTGTCTTCTGCGTAATGTGCTGCAAGGTGGGCGGGGCGTCGGTTCCGGTCATCCGGGTCCCGTCGGGCTGGCGGACCAGGTGGCAGCGTACGCAGCCTTCCCGCGCCAGCAGCTTGCGGCCGTAATTCAATTGCGGCGTGCCGGCCAGATTGTTGAGATGGCATTGCCCGCAGGATGATTCGATGTACTTGGCGGGCACCAGGGGTTGTTCCCAGGCCTTGGTGCTGCTGTGCGCCTCTTCGACGGTGGTCGCCGCTCCTTGGCCGCGGTGGCAGGTCGAACAACCAAACTCGGTGAGCTTATGCGGGATCGGCGGATGCACCCGGAACGGCTGCGTGCTGACGTCAGCGAGGCTGGCCTCCGTGAGCGCGACATGACAGGTCGTGCAACGATCTACCACGCCATACTCCGGCATCCAGATCTGCTGAATGCCCGGTTGCAGGCGGCGCTCCAGGCTGACCGCATCGGCGCGGCTGCGAATCAGGCCACGGTACTGGTTCTGGTAGTGACGCCACTCGCTGAAGTGGTTCTTGGCCGGCGCGATGGCGAGCAAGAGGAGCAGTACCACGCTCATCACGCCGAAGGCGCGGGCACTGTCGCTGGACCAGAGGCGGGTTACCAAGCCGAGTTTCGGTCGCATTGCCATTAAAAGCCACCCTGCCACGGCCAGACCCAGGACCATCCGGGTCCGCGGAAGAACGTCCCCACCGCGGTAAGTACCACCAGTTCCATCAGGAACCAGGTCATGATCCAAAAGGAGATCGGTCGTGCAACCAGCCAGCGGCGGAAACGGCCGGGAGCGTCGGGTGCGGACAACGCGGCCAGGAGCAAGAACGCAGCCACGATCAGCGTTGGCGCCAGGGCTACAAAGACGTCGAATACGATAAGAAAAATGCAAAAGGCCACGACCACCGCGGCAAAGATCTTCAGGCGCCGCGATTTATCGGTGAGCCATAGCCCCTTCCCATGGACGTTCACGTCGAAGTACGGAATGACGATCAGCGCGACGACGACCAAGGTCGGAATCAGCACGCCCGCCACCACCGGCGGAAAGTAGTGCAGCAGTTCCTGCAACCCGAGGAAGTACCACGGCGCCTTGGCCGGGTTGGGCGTGTGCATCGGGTCGGCGAGTTGTTCCAGCGGCGCGTCCCACAGCAACGCCATACTGACCAGCGCGACAACGCCGATTTCAACCGCGACCAGCACCCGGAAAAGCACCTCCGGGTACGTCATTACCTGCGGTTCGTCCGCGGCCTCGACCATCGGCGAAGTGCGGCGGGTGACGAACGCGACCCGTACGGGCGAGCGGCGCGCGTCGGAGTCCATGCTCGCAATGAAATCTTTATCGCTCATGTTTCCCTCCGCGCGGCTGGCTCGCCGGCGTAAAGACCGCCGTCCTTGCGAATGCGCCAGAAGTGGATCGCGATAAGGACGATCGCGGCCAGGGGAAGGATCATGCAGTGCAGCACATAGAAGCGCAGCAGTGCATTCGCGTTGACCACATGCCCGCCCAGCATGAGAAAGCGGATTTTCGCGCCGAACACCGGTACCGCCGAGGCGATGTTGCTGCCCACCGTCACCGCCCAGTACGACAACTGGTCCCAAGGCAGCAAGTAACCGGTGTAGCTGAGCAATAGTGTCATCAGCAGCAGCAGCACGCCGATGACCCAGTTGAATTCGCGCGGGGGGCGGTACGCACCGCGGTAGAAGACGCGGAACATGTGCGCAAACACCAGGAAGACCATCGCGTGCGCGGACCAGCGATGCAGGTTGCGGAGAAACACGCCGGAGGAGACGACGAACTGGAGGTCTTTCATGTCGGCGTACGCCTGCGGGACCGACGGGTGGTAATAGAGCATCAGCAGGATGCCGGTGATGAACAGGATCGCGAAGCAGCCGAAGGTCAGCGTACCCAGGTACCAGGTGACACCGAGGTCGAGGGAGCGGCGCCGCGTCTTGGCCGAGAACAGATGCAGAAAGACGTTCTGCTGGATGGCGAGCACGTTGTGCAGGCGGCTGGCGCCCTGTCCGCCGCGAAACACTGAGCGCCAAACGCGGGTTCCGCGCAGGCTGTCGATGTAGTGGTCGAGCGTCTTCGCCATCGCTACACCTTCACCATCTGCCGCGAGCTGAGTTCCGCGGCCCGGTCCACCATCAGGTCACCGTCGTCGCTGAGCCACATGCGCAGCCAGGGTAGCGGTTTGGGGGCGGGTCCGGCAATCTTGGTTCCGTCGCGTCCGAACTTGCTGCCATGGCACGGGCAGGCGATGATGCCCAGCTCCGGCTTCCATGCGGTCAGGCAGCCCAGGTGGGTGCAGGTGGCCTGGAGCGCATAGAAGCCTTGCGGGCCGTTGACGACAAAAATGCCGGTTTCCGGATCGAGCGTGACCGATTCCGCCGGATACCGGTCAGGCTTGCCGGCGTTGACGATGGGGGAAGGCTCGTAGAGCACGTTAGGCGAGAGAAACTGGTAGGCAAACACGCTGGTCCCGGCGGCGGCGACCGCCACCGAACCGAGGCCGACGCGCACGAAGAACTGGCGCCGGGTGACGCCATCCTTGGTCTCGTTTGTCTCGTTATTTTCGTCGTTCATACGATGAATCTCACTTCGCTTCTGCCCAGGCGGCGGGCTGCCTCACGTCCATCGTCTGGATGGGAATCAATCCGCTCGGCTCGGCGGAGGCGAGCCGGTACGCTTCCATCGTGATCGTGTTCGCTGGGCAGCGGAGGGCGCACAGGCCGCAGCGGATGCAGCGGGTTTCGTCCTTGATCATGGCGGCGCCGCTGATCACGCCGAGTTCCTCGGCCTTCACATCGTCCAACTCGACGGCGAACAACTGCGCGTTGTCCCGGATCGTCTCCAGCACACCGGGCTCGAAGCCGACGCGGTCTAGCGACACCAGGCTGAGGCAATCTTCGGGACAAACATCCACGCAGCCGCCGCAGAGCACGCACTCGGTGCCGTCCTCGGGATTACCCTCGAATACCGTGTTGATGTAGCAGCGGAGGCAACGGCGCGCCTCGGCCATGGCGGATTCTTCGTCGTAGCCGATCTCTACTTCGGTGACGCCCGTGCGCCGCTCCAGCGGCAGCATGGGCACGGGCTGGCGGGGTATGTCCATGAACTCGGCGAACATGTGGTGGCGGTTGAGGACCTCAACCTCGACCAGCGGCTCGGGATGACGGCGGCCACGCAGAAGCTCGTCAATCCCGATGGCAGCGCGCTTGCCGTCGGCGACGCTATCAATGATCAGGCGCGGGCCGAAAACACAATCGCCACCCGCGAAGATACCCGAAGCGCTGGTCATGAGCGTGTCGCGGTTGACCGCAATCAGGCCGCGCGGGGAGATATCGACGCCATCCTCGGGCCGCAGAAAATCAAGCTTGGGCGCCTGCCCAATAGCCATGATGATGGTGTCGCACGCGAGTTGTCTTTCCGTGCCCTCGTGAAAAGCGGGATTAAAGCGGCCGTTAGCGTCGAAGACCCATTTGGTATCGAGCGTTTCGAGGGCGACCACTTTGCCATCGCGTCCGATCATGGCTTTCGGGCCCAGGCCGGGGTGCATGATGATGCCCTCCGACTCGGCTTCCTCGATCTCTTCCAGCGCGGCCGGCATCTCGTTGCGTTTCTCCAGGCAGACGAGGTGAACTTCCTGTGCGCCCATGCGCAGTGCGGAAAGCGAGATGTCCACCATCTCGTGGGCGGCGACGGCGGAAATTTTTTCGTCGGAGGGAACGATGTCGTCGCCGACGTGCTGCTTGACGACTTCACGCGCCGCGGAGCGGGCCACGTCCATGGCAACATTGCCGCCGCCTATGACAATCACGTTCTTGCCGATGGTGAACTTGTAGCCGAGATTGACGTTGAGCAGGAAGTCGATGCCGCGATAAACGCCGTCGAGATCAACCCCCGGAATGCTGAGATCGCGGCTGCGGTGCGCACCCACCGCAATGAGCACGGCGTCAAAGCCCTGGTGCCGCAGTTCACTGATAGTGAAATCGCGTCCGGCGGCCTGGTTGAGGCGGAGCGTGATGTCGCCGGTCTCCAGGATTTCGCGCACCTGCGCTTCCACGACGTTGCGCGGCAGGCGATATTCGGGGATGCCGAGATACAGCATGCCGCCGGCCACGGGTGCGGCTTCGAAGATGGTGACGGAATAGCCGAGCAGCGCCAGGTCGTGCGCCGCCGAGAGTCCGACCGGACCCGCGCCGACGATCGCCACCTTCAGACCGAGCCGGGGAGCGATCGGGCGCGAGGGCAGTTCCTTGCGGTGCCGCGACTCCGGTCCGTAACGCTCCGTGAGAAATCGCTTCAGCGCGCGGATGGCAATTGGTTTGTCAATTTCTCCGCGGCGGCAGGCGGTTTCGCACGGATGCGCGCACACGCGCCCGCAAATGCTGGCCATCGGGTTGGGATCGCGCGCGTAACGATAAGCCTCGGCAAAGCGCCCCTCGGCAATCAGTGACACATAACGGCCCGCGTTGGTGTGCGCCGGGCAGGCCATCATGCACGGGAAGTTGGTATTCAACCAATCCCGATCCACCGTCTTGTCGAGGAAGCGCCGTTCCATGCCGTGGGCCTTTACTTCGAGAGCGTGAAGTCCGCCTTGGTATCCGCGGTAACGTCCACCGGCTTGGACTGTGGCTTGGCGCCTTCGTGCCACGCGGTCACCGTGTACTTGCCGTCGGGGACATTGGCAATCTTGTAGTTGCCCGAAGCATCGGTTTCGGCGTAGTAGGGCGAGGGCGTCACGACGACGTACCCGGACATCTCCGGGTGCACGTTGCACAGCAGCGGCACCACGCCGGCCTTTTCGAACTTGTAGGGCTTCTTCTCGCCCTTGGGCCACGTACCCAGGTTGTGACCGGCTTTCTTGTCGCCGGAAATCGAGGGCCAGAAGACGTTGTGAGCGACATTGTCGCTGTTCAGGAAGTCCACCGTCGTGCCTACCTGAACCACCACCACATGCGGCTGGAATAGCAGGCCTTTTTGATCGATGACTACGTGCTTCTCCGGCGCCGGGAAGGTCTTTCCGGCCGCCTCCAAATAGACCACCGACACGCCGGACACACCGTTGACTTTCCCGATCAGCGTGCCGGCGCTGGCCAGGGTTGAGATGACGAGAATTGCGACTACCACTGCCATTGTGCGTTTCATCACTGTGAATCCTCCAAACATAGGGTGAAGGGGAGCGCGGCTCCCCTGGCTCAATAGACGAACTCCAGTCCCGCAGTCGCTGTATTGGTGCGGAACGGAGTAATGATCACGGGCAGGCCGGTGACCGGGTTGATCCCGGCCGCCACCCACTGCTGTGGACGGAACTGGTATTCGAACGACGCCTTGATGTTGGCGTGGATTAGAAATTGTACGCCCGGCGTGACCCGGTTGCGCGTGTGATGTGCCGGACCAAAGAAGTTGGCGGAAGGGAGCGATTCCTGGCCGTTGGCGAAATCGGCCCACGAGTTCACCCCGTCGTAGCGCAGGATGAGCATCATCCACGGCTTCGCCATGTAATCCGCTTGCAGGAAGCCGCCGCTGAAGGTCGTCGGCGTACTGCGCACGAACCCCACCGGCGCCGGCGCGGCTCCTGCGCTGAGAGGCAGCGGGATCAGTGCGCCCGTCGCATCGAACGGCAACAGGTTGTGATCGTGCCCGTACATGAAGACGCCGAACAGGTTGAAGTTGCGGTAGTTGAATTCGAAGTCGCCACCGACGCGGTAAAACGGCTCGCGCGCGGTCAACATGACGGCGTTGCCCCCGGCGTCGGCCCCGACGAAGCGCTGCACCGAGCGGCCGTAGAAGGAATAGGTGCCCAGCGTCAGAAACGTGTGGTTGCGCGGACCCATGGCGCCGGCCGCCTGGATCCCGTGGCGGCTCTCCGCGTTCTGCTCCAGGTTGAAGCGATAGGCGAAGCGCGCGTACACGTCCTTGAAGTTGGCGTCGGACGAGAAACCAAGCCCGCCGTTGTTCGCGCCGAGCGCCGACGGCGCCAGGCCGCTGCTGTCAATCGCTTGCGAACCGGTCGACTGGTTCACGAAGGCGAGTGCGTAGTAATAGCCACCGTAGTGATGGCCGCCGCTGAGCTCGACGCCACGCATACCGTCGGCCATGGTCATGCCGTTATTGACGTTCTGCTGGCCGAGGTTGCCATTCATCGCGCCGAAGTTGGCTTGGGTATAGATGTCCCACGGACTTAGGTTCCAGCTCCGCGCCTGGGAAAAAGGCAACTCCAGCTCAAATTGCCCGACGCGCAGGTTCAGGCTGTCTTTGGGCAAGTGAAGGAAGCGCCCGATGTTGACGAACTTCAGGTAACCGTCACCGAGTCCGCCGTTGCCGTTGGCGCCGGCGACGCTGATGTCGTCGTCCACCCAGAAAGCGATATCGCTGCCGAAGCTGCCGGCAGTAAAGATGCTGAACAAGCCGGATTCAAAGTCGGTGCGCGGGGTGAAGCCGGCGACGGAAGGTACAAATGCACCGGGTGCAAAGCCCAGGTTGCCGCGATTGCGCCCAACCACCTGGAAGAAGTTGTTCATGCGCAGCCCGATCGGCGGCATGCCGGGGATGACGCCGGGCCATACCGTGTTCGGCCAAAGCTCCTTCTGCGCGGGAGCGCCCAGCATCACGGGCGGAAACTTGATAAAGGTTTCGTCATCGGTGGGGAACTTGAACCCCGCATCCTTGAATGCCTTGCCGAAATCGTTCAAGTGAGGAAAGTTGTCGTGGCATGTCGTGCACGAAGTCTGGTACTTGCGTGCGAACGCCGGAATGGCCTCCGCTTTCGGCGGCGAAATCCAACTCGTAGCGCAGATGGCCATCACAAAACAGAACGTAATCAGTACTGCGTGCAACTTGCGCATGTCAGCGTCTCCTCATCGGTCGGAACTGCCGCGTGGATGCGGCGCTTCCGTTGCATCTTACTAGGCCCACTACTTTCCTTTGACCACATACATGTGCGCCTGCACCGGGACGCCGTTCTGCCCGTGGCAGGCGCCGGTCTTGGCACAGCCGCACAAACCACATTCGCCCACGCAGCGCGGGCACGGCATTTCCCAATAGGCCGGGTTGCAAACGCCTACACCCGACGTGTTGTCCGCAATCGCGACAATAGATGTAATCGAGGTCCCACCCCGTCATCGGCGGCCCCAGACTGGATTGAGTATCCTCTCACGAGTGAACACGGTGCTGTGACCTTGGTCACACTCCCGGGCACAATTATGATGACCGGGGCGGCGAGCCCGTTGTATCGGCA
>DAISJI010000071.1:9376-10710 GCA_036821585.1 Terriglobales bacterium | reverse complement strand
CCCATGGTGTAAGCCTCAATCGCCTCCGCCAGCTTGAGTTTCTGCTCCGGCACCCAGCCGTTGGGGTTCTTGCCGTCAAGGGTGGCGCGGGTGACGGCAGCGTAGAGGGTGAGCATCGGATTCAGGGGCGCGACCGTCCAGTCCGTACCCAGCGCCAGGCGCACGCCCTTGTCGAGAAAGGTGCGAAAAGCGTAGGTGGTCTTGATACGCTCGGGGCCGATGCGGCGCTTTGCCCAGCGGCCATCGTCAATCGCATGATAAGGCTGCACCGACGCGATGACGTGAAGCTGCGCGTAACGGTCGAAGTCCTTGGGGGCGACGTGCTGCGAGTGCTCGATGCGCCAGCGCCGGTCCGCGGCGCCGTGTGCCTTCTCAAGTTCCGCGTAGAGATCGAGTATCTGCGAGATCGCTGCGTCGCCGATGGCATGCACGCAGAGCTGGAGACCGGCGGCATCTCCCTTCATCATGCGGTCGCGCATTTTGGAGAGCGGGATCATCTCGCTGTTGAGCAGGCCGCGCGTGTTGGGTGCGTCGGTGTAAGGCTCGAAGAAATAAGCGGTCGTGGAACCGAGCGATCCGTCGGCAAACGCCTTGAGCGCGCCGAGGCGCAGGTAATCGCTGCCCCAGGCGTGACGAATGCCGACCTTCACCTGATCTTCCACGCTCGCGATAGGAGGCACGGAGTAAATGCGGGAGGTCAACTCTCCTCGTTCCGCAAGCTCGGAGTAAACGGCGACATCCTCGGGGTCCGGCCCCATGTCCTGCAAACTGGTGACGCCCAGCCGCGCGGCGTAGGCGAGCGCACGCTGGGCGGCGCGCAGACGGCGCTCATGCGAGAGCGGCGGCGCCACTTTCCATACGTACCCCTGCGCCGCATCCTTGAGCACGCCGGTCGGATTTCCCTGCGCATCGCGGACGATGGTCCCTCCCGGCGGATCGGGCGTCTTCGCAGTCACGCCCGCAAGCTTGAGGGCCGCGGAATTCGCCAGCGACTCGTGCCCGTCGTAGCGGTTGACGAAAACCGGCGTATCGGGTGTCACGGAGTCAATCAACTCTTTCGCCGGCAGGTGCGGCGGGTTCCACTTTTCCTCGTCCCAATCGCCGCCGGTGATCCACTCGCCCTTGGGCGTGCGCTTGGCAAAGTTGCCGATGCGCCGGGCGAATTCTTCGGGACTTTCAGCATCGTTGAGCTGGACGCTATCGAGTTGCAGCCCGCCGCTGATGAAGTGCACGTGCGCGTCATTGAAACCGGGGAGGACGAGGCGCCCACGCGCGTCAATGACCCTGGTGTTGGGCCCGCGCCAGGCATCGATTTCGGCGGAAGTACCGACGGC